>JBNJEM010000016.1:0-29956 GCA_051745935.1 Planctomycetota bacterium | reverse complement strand
GGCTGATCCAGCCGCTTGGCCAAGGCGAATTCGACGTTTATCATCTGCTGAAGACAGTCAAACAAATGGGCTTCGACGGACCAGTCGGCTTGCAGTGCTTCGCCGTCAAGGGCGACAAGAGGGAAAACTTGCGTCGTTCGATGAAGGCTTGGAAATCCTACCAAAAGCGGATGGCCAATGAGTAGCAGCAGAACGAATGGAAACCCCGGCAGGGCGTCATTCGGCTCGGCCGCAACTAAACGGTGATTGCACAGCTAGTTCCGACCGTCCATTCGGCGGAACCTCCATCCGTGTAGTCCGTGTCATCCGTGGTTGCAGCGAAAAACAAATAATTGTCGCATGACCCGGGCTGCGGGTGAGGCCAATGCCCTCGGCTTGTCCGAGGGATTATTACGTTCCTCGCTATACTAATGCGGTTGCCCGCGCCCCTTCCCGGTTTCGCTCCGTGGCGGCCTCAGCCGCCACGGAGCGAAACCGGCACATAGTGGGGGGCCACCCATGTTAGCGAGAAACGTGAAACTCCCCGGGACCAGCCCGGGGCATCTCATCCAGCACGGGTAACCGCCGTATGTCTTGACCACCAAAGCGATTCGGTCCACGGACGAGGGCTCAAGTGGCGCCAATTGGATAAAGTGTTTCGGAAAGACCAAAATCGATCGCCATTGAACAGGAATACGGCTAACGTGCGAACTTATCTGGCCAGGCCCGATCACCTGCGACATGGCTCCGTGTAACCGCACGGCCAATGTCCACTCGGCCTCGCGCTGGAAGCGGCTCAGGTCCTCACAGCGGACGGCGGCCCGCGCGCTGAGGCCGCTTCCGGATGGAAGGGTTCATCCCGGGATCTAACCGGGCCGGATGCGTGGTCGGTTTCGCCGACACTCCGCCACTTGCTGACCCAATCCGGCGACGTTCCCGTGGGTTGGAACCGGGGGAAGCCGCTGTGGGACACCCCCGGCCCAGCGCGCATCCCTCCGTTCCGATCAGTGGAACGGAGGTTGGCACCGTCGAACGATCCCCTGATCGTCACTGCGGGATTGCGGTTAAACGGACCCAAACCCCATATTTCCTGGAAAAGCTACTGTTGTTTGGCTAAAAGCTACAAAACGTCAAACACCGGGACCATGTTTGGCGCTACTGATTGTTAGGAGTCGCTCAGGAATAACTTGCGCAATTCAACGTGCCGCCGACTCGTCCGGCACACTGGCTCCGCTCGCGATCCCTGTTTTTTGGCGAGGGAACGCGACATGTCGCTCGCTCTTTCAGGAAAGTGCCACCCTCTAAAAAGATGCCGCAGTTATTCCTGAGGCGAACCTTAGTCTTCCAGTGGCTTGACTTTGATGTTCTTGAAATAGGCCACGCTGTTTGGATCGTGTGCCTGGATAGCGAAGGTACCGTGCGACAATTTACGTCCACCGCTCACGTCGTCGGGCTCCGTATAGTCGACCAGCGTCTTTCCGTTCACTTTGGTGATGATCCGTTTTCCCTTCACGATAACCTCTTGCGTATACCATTCATTGTCTTCCGCAGGCGCTTCGAACACGTCCTTGACGCCGTAAAGTCCGCTGCTTTTCTTGGAATCGCCGTGTGTCTGGTTGACCTGTACCTCGTATCCCATCGACGGCCATCCGGTCTCCTGAAATCGGGTGTGGAAGTACAGTCCGGAATTGGCTCCCGGTTTGGTCATCACATCCGCCTTGAAATGAAAGTTTTTGAAGTCGTGGTCCTCTACTTTGCCCATATAGAACAAATGGGCACGGGGTCCGTGAGCAACGATCTTGCCGTCCTTGACCGAGAAAGAATCGGGATTTTCGCTAATTTTCCAGCCATCGAGCGATTTCCCGTCGAATAAAGGAATAAAACCTTGCTTATCCGGATCTCCCGCGAAAAGATCGCCGGCCAAACCGATTACCAGCACCACGGTCGTTGTCATCAAAGTTGCCATCATTCTGCGATGCGTCATTTTTAGTCCTCTCGTCACTCGCGTTTACAAACGATCATTAACGGATCTCGACCAATACATGGTGATCTAGCCGACGCGCGAGACACCGATAGCACGTAACATACGAGGCCTTCAGCGCACCTTGCTTCTGCAGTGGACATCACAACAGCATATCGACCGGGACCCAGGATCCATCTCGCATGATAAGAGGGGGGCTTTCCGGCGTCAAGTAATCGTGGGGGCTTCGCCTCATGCGATAATCTTGTAAGAGCTCTCCGTGGGAGAATTGATAGGGGGCCGATCCGATCACGCTTATCCGATATCGGTTCAATACTCGATATTGCAGCCCGGAATGGCTTTGCGGAGTGTCTCGATTCCCTTTTCCGTCACTTGCGTTTCCAGCAGCTGCAGGTTCAACAGATTCTTGAGTTCCACGAGATGCTCCAAACCCGCATCGGTGATTTCGTTACCCGAAAGATGCAAGTATTGCAAATTACTGGAATCTTCCAAATGACGTAGACCCGAATCGGTAACCTGCGAGTACCCCACGTCAAGTGCTGAAAGTTGTGACCGAGTCGCGAGATGGGCTAGCGCCTCGTCGTCCGCCTTTGACCAGGCAAAGAACAACTCTGTCAGACCAGGGAACAGTTCCGGATCGGAAAAAGCACGTCCCGTGACATTCGTACTGGCAATGTACAAGGACCTGAGTTTCGTGCAGCCGCTCAAACGCTGGAGACCCGCATCGGTGACCGCGGTTCCCGCGAGACGCAGCATGTAGAGATCACTGGCTTCTTCCAGAAGATCAAACACCTCATCGGTGATCCGAGAATTGTTCGTGGAAAACCTCTGGAGTTCCGGGTGGTTTTGCAAGGGTTGGAGCCCCGCCAAGGTAACTGAGGTGTCATCAAGAATAACTTCATGTATTGTAGACATTGACGCCAGCAGGCTGGAAACTCCCGTGTTGGTGACATGGGTATTCGCAAGATCAATGTCCTGCAGAGTGTTGAGCCGCTGTAGCGACTTAAGACCGGTGTCGGTAATTTCCGTATTGCCCAAGCGAATCTGTTGGAGAGTAGGAATCCGGCTGAGCGAAGAGAGTCCCGCATCGCCGACCCGTGTCTCGTAAAGCTGAATACTCTCCAAATGTTTCAACCCACTGAGGTGTGCCAATCCGGCATCCGTTACCCGTGAAAGGTCCAAATCAAGGACGCGAAGTTCCGGAAACGCGTTAAAAAGCCGCAATCCTTTATCCGTCACTTGCGTGCTATCAAGAGAGAGTGTTTCCAGGCGATGTGCTTTAGTCAGATGTGCGATCCCCGTGTCGTTAAACGGAGTTTCCGACGCTCTGAACGTTTTGAAATCCTCGAGTGATGAGAACGCTTTAAAGCCGCGCCCCGAAATCCGGGTGGATGAAAGATTGGCATAGTGCAACCGTTCCATGCCTGCCAAACGGGAAAGGGTTTGATCCGTGAGTGCAGTGCCTGCGAGGCGCAGGGACTCAACCGCGACCAGGGGTTCCAGCATCTTAGCGTCGGCTTCGGTGATATCCAAATTCGCCGGCAGCTCGATACCGACTACATGGTATCCGTTTTCCGGTAGGTCACTCGCTGTTTCAATCGCTCGCGTTTTGCCATCGTACGTACGTACGGAGAGCTTCCCGTCGCGGCTGAGGATCCGCTCCGCGGCCACTCGCTCCAGTTCAGCATGTCCGCTGCGATCGATATGTACATCCCATATTCGTACGATCTCATCGCTGCCGGCCGACGCCAGCAAGTCTCCCTGGGGCGAGAATGCCACACTGGTAACCTCGCCGTCGTGGCCATCGAGAACTTCAATCACCCGACCGGTTTGCACGTCCCAGAGCATGATATACTGGTCGCGTCCGGCGGAAGCGAGTGTTCGACCATCGGGAGAAAAAGCAACCGCGCGCACGGCGCCGCGATGGCGTTGCAACCGATCAGGCTCTCGGGTGAACTGCATATCTCGCAGTAGAATCGAACCGTCCCAGTGGGAGGACGCCAACAGGCGGCCGCCGTCGGCAAAAGCGATGCTCGTCACCCCATCCGTCGAGTTCTCAATCGTATTCTTCAGGCTGCCGTCGCGCGCATTCCAGAATTTGATCGTTCCGTCATCACCCGCGGTGGCCACCGTTTCGTTTCCCACGAAGGCAACACATTGCACGCGGGTATCGTGTGCTCTCACATCTCGCAGGCACTCACTCGCGGTCGGGTCCCAAAAACGGAGTGAATGGTCATATCCAACCGACGCCAGCATCTGGCCGTCGGGTGCAAAGTCCAAACCTCGAACCTCGCTCGTGTGCCCGAATAACGATGAGTGCTCCTTTCCACTTGTCAGGTCCCACATTCTTATGACGGGATCAGCGCCACCGGCTGCGAGCGTCCTTTCCACGGGTGAAAAAGCGATACAACGAACTTCATCGGTCAATCCGGTGATCTCGTCGATCTCATGACCGGCAGCCGGGTTCCAGATCTTGATGACTTGATCCACGCCGGCCGAAGCTAGGACAGCCCCGTCCGGCGCAAACGCGACAGACCAGATTTCGTTGCGATGGCCACGCAATTCGGCTCGTTCAGTAATAGAAACAACGAACCCGGGAACCTGTTCAAATGCGACCGGTGTCACGGCGGGCTTCTGTTCAGGAATGTCGTTGCCTCGGAAAAACGCGACAAAAGCGGCAATTGCCGACAGAGACCACAGGATTGCTGCCGCAATCCACATCCACCGCCGGATCCATCCGTGTTTCTTCCGTACAGACGTTGAATCCGCGTCTGTCGCGGCAGCAGCCCGGCCAGGCGAGGTATCCACGGTAACCTCAATCGACGGCACCTGATCCACGTCCGCCGGCAAATCGTGGCCTACCGCAAAGGGCGCCGCTGCACGCGCGACTTCAGCAGGTGTTCGTGGACGATCGTCCGGGCTCTTTTCCAGCATTCGCCCCGAGAGTTCAACCACCCCCTGAGGAACCGTCTGCTCGAGTTCGTTCAGCGGAACGACCGGCTCCTGAACGTGAGCCTTCATCTTCTCAAACGGCGTGTGAAACCTGGAGCCGGAAAATGGTGGAGCTCCCGCCAACAAAGCGTAGAATGTACAGCCGAGGCTATAGATATCGGCACGAATGTCGACGGCATGACTGTCGGCGCACTGTTCGGGCGCCATGTAATCCACCGTACCGAGTACGTGATCCGTATCCGTCATGGTACCGGCTGCGCGGTGTTCACAAGCCAGGCGTGCCAAACCGAGATCCAGGATTTTGACCACACCAGTACGGGTCAACATCAGGTTGGAGGGTTTAATGTCTCGGTGCACCAAGCCGTTGCGACGAACGTATTCCAGGCCGCTTGCTGCCTGTCGTACAATCTCACATGCGTCAGCAACAGGCAATTGCCCATGTGCGTTGAGCAAGTCTTGGAGATCCACTCCGTCCACGTACTCCATGACAAGGAAGAAGATGCCATCGTGCTCGCCAGCATCAGTGGCACGTACGATGTGCGGGTGTTCAAGCCGTCCAACCGCCGCCATCTCGCGGTGAAATCGGTCGATCGCCCGCTCATCGCGTATTCGATTGGGCAGTAGCACTTTGAGTGCCACAACTTTGTCCAGACGCGTATGACGCGCCTTGTAGACCGTTCCCATGCCACCCTCCCCAAGCCGAGAAAGCAGGGCATACTGGCCCACACTCCCCAAAGTCCGCGTGCCTTTCTCGGCGGAATGGTTCACGAATGTCTGCGTGGTTGGGGGTTCCGGCGTCGCGGCTCGATGAGTAAACGTCCTTTCCGTTGTCGCCGCATGACCAGGCGGCCACCAATCCTCTTTGCGGGCAATTATCCGTGAATCACTCTGCAACGCTTTGATTATGGCTTGGCACGGCAAACAGGTCCGTAAATGTTCCGCGATCCGCTCCTGCTCTTCAGCAGGCAATGTCCCTTGGTGATACCGCGTCAAAACGTCTCGATCCGGGCACGGCGATGCTGGTCTAGAGACCATTTTGCGTCAGCCTATCTCGTGGCCAGTGTTGGAAAAAACGCCAGTGGCAATAGCGGGTGCACGCGATCCGATAACTCTCCGCACCACTTCTATTAACATAGTTGCCAGCGCCCCGCGTGTCGACTCAACTAGACGTATTTACCGTGGTACCGTCATTGAATGCATCACGACGCTGTTGTGGAAAATGGAAAACTCAGTAAAAGAGCGTCCGGGATTGGCCGAGGAACCGAGAATCCCCCTGGGCATGATCAGCAAGGTTTCCTTGACGACTCGTACGAAGGCGGTGTAATCCGCACATTCAAAGAACAGTCTTTGCCGTCCATTACCGCGGACCTTGGCGTGTTCCTCCAGCGGCAATGGCTGCTTGGGCCTCAGCACGCCGTCTTCAGGCGACTCAGGTTCCCGACGTTGATTAGGAGGTGTCGGGAGCCGCCACGAGATACGGCGCGGGTTCCGAGTGGACGTATTTGTGTACCGCACCGCACAGGGATCGTTTGTCGTTGTCATAACGACAGCAATCTACTCGACACGCTAAAATCCACCCATACCAGTTTTTTGCCCGTGAACGGTTACCACTTTGATCAACCGGCCGATTACCAGAAGATAATGTACAGGGCCACGGTTGCGATAATGACGGCGCCGCCCGCGAGTTTGGCCGTGATGGGGGATGACAGGTCTATGTCCGAGATCGTTGGTAACTTGACGGGCTCCGGTAATGGCTTCAGATAGGTGATGATCCCCATAATCCCCAGCAAAACGGCAAAGGAAATGGCCATCCGGTCCAGGAAAGCGAGCTCGGGAAAGACGAGTTTCAAGACACCGTAAATCAGTGGATTCAGAATCAATCCCAGCACGCCGCATACACCGGGAGCTCGGCGTACCAGGAACCCGAAAACAAAGACCGCGAGGATGCCCGGCGAGATAAACCCTTGGAACTCCTGAATATACGAAAAAATGCCCTTGAATTGGGGGTCCGCCAAGTAGGGGGCGATCACGCATCCAATCACCACAAACGTTCCGACGCAGATTCGTCCCACTAGAACCAAGGTTGTTTGTGAGGCTTCTTTATCGATGTACTTCCTGAAAAGGTCCATGGTGAATATCGTGGAAGCGGAGTTCAGCATGGAGGCCAGCGAGCTGACCACCGCGCCCAGAATCGCCGCCAACACGAACCCTCGCAGGCCTTGCGGAACGAGTTCCCGAATCAGGAGAGCAAAGGCGCTGTCGTACTTGCACAAATAGAGTTGTTTTTTCGTCGTGGAGGCACCTGCTTGTTTGGCGGCAGCCGTGGTCGCTTGGTTGTATTCTTGCACGTCCCGAGCGACTTCTTTCGGCCGCATGACGCGGTTTTCAAGATGTGCCACGACCTGTTTTTTGCCGTCGATTCTTGCCTGCAGGGTTTGAGCGTCTTCCGTGTCTGACTTCGCGTCGGACATTTCGGCGATGTCTTCTTCCAACTCGTCCACCAATTGTTGGGCTTTGTGCCGCGGGACCGCTCCCTCCACGGCCTGCTGATCAATGGCGAACAGGAGATATTCACCCTCTTCATTTGGTTGTCCCGGTGTTTCATTCAGCTTCTCAAACCGTTCCCATTCCTGCAGAATTTGGGCGTCTTGGCCCGCCTTTTGGGCCATGTGCGAGCCATATAGATTGAATGCCACGATTCCAGGAAACACGATCACGAAGGGGATGATCAACTTGAGGGCGGCGGCGAAAACGGCTCCTTTTTGGCCTTCGGCCAAGCTCTTCGAGGCCAACGTCCGCTGGGTAATGTACTGGTTGAGCCCCCAATAGTAAAAGTTCGGAATCCATAACCCCACCACCAAGGCCGTCCACGGCAAGATCTCATCGTTCATGGGTAGCACCATGTGCAGCTTGTCACTGTTCAATGCCAGGAATTTGTCGATTCCGCTGGCACTATCCGCCAACTCGTTGCCGGCGCCCGCTCCACCGGCCGCAAGATCGGCTACCGGCGTGCTGCCCAGAAGATCAAACGCCAGATATGTAATAATGCCTCCCCCGATGATCAGGGCGGAACCCTGCAGCAGGTCCGCCCAGGCACAGGCTTTCAACCCGCCGCTCATCACGTAAACGGCGGCGATGATGCCAATGCCCCAAGCGCTGGTCGTGACGTTAATCGGAACCCCAAAAACCAACGCCCCGTGGAATAAGGTGTCGATCACGATCGCACCGGAGAAGATCACCGCCGCAATGGTGACGAAAACGTAGATGATCATGGTGAAGCCAGCCATGATCGACCGGGATAGCTCGTTGTACCGGTATTCCAGGAACTCGGGGATCGTATAAATGCCCGTTTGCAGAAACTTGGGCAGGAAGAAAAACGCCACCACGACCAAGGTGATCGCGGCCATCCACTCATAACTGGCGATGGCGATCCCCACGTAGTTCGCCGCCTGTCCGGACATCCCCACGAACTGTTCCGTCGAGATGTTGGCGGCAATCAACGAGAAGCCGATCAGCCACCAACTCAGGCTGCGGCCTGCCAGGAAGTACCCTTCACTGTCTTTTTCCTGGCGACTCATCAAAATGCCAGTGGTAACCACCGCGATGATAAAGCCGACAAACACCACGATGTCAGGCACACTTAAACTCATTGCCACACCAAGTGTACAAGGCATGAGGGATATCCTCTTCCAAAAGGTGGAGATTTGACGCAACTACGTGCCGACCGTTCCAGATTCCAAACTCCAGGGGCCGGGGCCCGAAAAGGAACATGAATGATAGACTTTTCCGGGCGACACTTCAAGCACACATCCGCCTCACTTTTTAACGGGCCAGTCGAGGTGTTCGTGGAGAAACGCGAAGGTGCCCTCGCCGTTGATCTCGTGAGGGCCGACAAACCACTCAATGGCACACCGATCCGGGATCCCCAACCGCGCGGCGTAAAGCCGCCGTACTTTCGCGAACTCGTGCGCCACTTTCTCATCCGGCGCGACGCCGTCGAAATGACCTCGTTCCACCATGAAGGGGCGCGGCGCGATCAAGGTCGCCATCTCCGCGTAATTGAACGTGCTCCCCAAATCAAACTCGAAAATCTCGTATTCCTTCGTCCACACATAACTGTGCGGCGCGCGCGTCGACGCGTTTTTCCAGATCCATTCGTTGAAATCAGCCGAGCAAATCGACAGACAATAACCGTCCACCAGCGGCGGGATGCGCATGGCACTCTTGCCACCGTACGACAAGCCGTAAAACGCAATCCGATCCGGATCGACGCCGTCGAGTGATGACAGCCAATCGACAATCCGCCGGTGCTGGGGAACCATCAGTGAGAACAGCGTTTTCTTGAGCGGATTGGCTTTTCGTTGCAGCGTGCGGAAACGGTCACCGAAGATATAGAGATTCTGCGGGGCGAACGTGATGAAACCGCGTTCGGCGAGCTTGGCCGCGAAGTCATGATAGGCGCGATGATTGCCTTTCACCACCTGTTGAGGTCGCCCTTCCAATCCATGTTGGCACACCACCACCGGCCTCCGTTCGCCGGGCTGGAGATCGTTAGGCAGTAACAAGATGCCGTAGGCGAACAAATCCGGAAATACGTCGAGCACCACTTCATGACCCGTCCACGCTTGTGACTCGTACGCTTTCCGCGAGCGCGGGTTGGCGGGCTTTAACGGCTGTGGAAAATGCCCAATGATTTGTTCGCGAAATAGGGTGCGATAGTTTGCAACGGAACGTTCAAATGCCTTCAAAGAGCTCGTATCCAAATCTTTCATGAAATCCGCGCGTACATACGCGCTTTCCCGCAACAGCCATTGGTTGTGTCGGTCGATCTCTTTGGCCTGTTGTTCAGCTCGGCGTTCAACATAGGCCAGATCCCCCTGATATTCGGGTGCGGGACGCGATGGGGGGAGCGGTGTGTGCGGGACGAGCTGCTGGAGAAAGGGCTTGAGCGTTTTGTCCGTCAAGAACGCACCGTCGCCGTCGTCTGACACGACGAGCTGAAAGGGATTGTCGCCAGGCAGCTTTTCCACCAGGCGGTTCGCCCGTTCGAACTCGTCACGCACCTCCTTCAAAGACGGTGTTTCAAGTCGTCCCGGCGCGCCGCCCTTTCCCGGCGGCAACGTCAACTCGGGACCACGAGCCGCCTCCACGATCAACCGCCGTGGCGCGATCATGCTGGCGAGTTCCGCGTCCCCGAACTGTTCCAAGAGACCAAATACGTTGCGATCGATCGGCTGCCGCCATATCGCTTCTCGCGGTTCGAAGTAGCCGCTGACACACGCGACGTCGATTCGCGTATCCAGCGCGGCGGCGTAGAGGGTCAACATGCCACCTTCGCCCCACCCCATTACGCCGATCCGCGCATCTTCCACCCCCGCCTCATGCTCGAACCAATCGACGCCCGCCAGGATTTTCTGTAACTCATACCCAATAATATGCCGGCCCAGTTCAAAGGCGCTGCGGTATAGATACTCGCGCGTCGTCAGCTCAGCTCGCCCATTCCGCGGTTGCACCTCCCGGTCAATGAGCATCGGAACCAAAACGCGGCATCCCGCTTCCGCCAGACGTCGAGCGAATTGCGAGTCGGTTTCAACACCCGCAATTAACCCGCAGATGGATTCGGGCGTCTGGTCCGCGTCGGGTATCGCAACTACATTCGCCACCGGTTCGCCATGCCGAGGCATCAGCAATAGGCCTTCCCCATGTATCCGGCCGACAACCGGCCACCGCACCGCCCGGACCTGAATATGCTCATTCTCGCCCACCACCGGTGAGTGCGAGGTGGTCCCCACCAGCGACAGCGATTCCACGCCGTGACGCGAATCCCGCGCCCCAAGAATGTGGGCCAGTCGCCGCCGATTGGGTTCCAAGGAGGATTCGTAGGCCGTCGGGGAACCCCAATCACGATCCCACAACTTCGCCCTCTTGCTTGTGGAAGCTTCGATCTTCTCAAGCAAGAAACGGTCCGCTCCCGCCACCATGCGAGAGGCAATGTCATCCCCCCACTCCAAAAGCCGTGTACCGGGCAATGAGCCTGACGGGGGAGCCTGGCCCCAAACGCGGGCGGCGACTCCCGCTAAAATCGCCAGTGCGAGAAGCGTCGGTTTCACGGCCTCGCTGGGCCAGCGGGGCACAACTCGCCTCTCGTGACAACGAGCCCCTTCCTGGCGGAGCACCCGGGAAATGCCCCGCCAAATCCTCGGTTCCGGTCGCGTGACATCTTCATCATGCATCTTCATTACCCTCCCACTGTTTCAGCCCGTAACAAAACCGATCGCCCGTTTCCAAAACCCCTTGGATTACGGGACATCCGCGTGGTTTTGTTCCTCATGGTCTTGTTATGGACTCTTTGTCTTCTACCGTTAGCTTTTCCGGGGCAACGGAAGCAATGAGGCGGTGGCCGACGGAGTTTTGCATGAGCTGATAAAAGCTGGTCGCTGGGCGGTGACTGTATGTCTGATTCCATTTTGTTCCGCGAGCAGCACCATTGAAAACTAGCCGCCCACCGCTGGAAGCGATTGGTTCGGGGCTTCTTCTGACCCTGCTCAGCCGCCTCTCGAGCCTTGACCTGTTCCAGGACCGTTTGCAGCACAGCGACGTTGGCTATTGCAATCCGATGCTGCCTTATACCGGTCGCGGATGACTTTCTCCGCCGCGGGGCCGACCAACGGGAGAACGGCTTGCATCGGGCGGCTTTCCAGCCGGAAACATCCAGCCGCCTGAAATATATCACGCCAGGCCCTGTACCTCTATCGGGGAGACGCACCATCCCGCCCCCCCATTCATAACGCAGCTCGGCCCGGTCGTCCATGCCGGTGACGGGTCGCCGTGTTTTGAGTGGTTCCGCCAGGGATTGCACGATCCCCCCCCAACCGGCGAAAGATGACCAATTTAGTTTCCCTTATGGGGCGTTTTTTGATACGCTTAAAGATGAGCACAATTTGGGTGATCGGGGACCAAGGGAGCGGGAGGGTGCCGCTGCATGCCGAATGCCACGGACCCTGGCAATTGAGCCCACGCGGTTGAGGCAGGTGGCATTTCGTTCGAGTGGCCCACGCTGGCCCTGGTGGATGCCCGACGTCCGTTGGTAAAATGGCATGGGCCGAGTAGATCGTTGCTGAGCGCCTGTGGCTTCAGCCAAGAGAGAACGACGGTCGGGCAAGGGGCCAAAGCCGCGCGCCCCGTTGGCAGCCCGGTACGTCTGGCAGCCCGGTACGTCAGCCTCGCCGGGCTGACGCCGGTTGGCAGTGAATTCCCCCGTGTGTCGCCCGATTGGCCCCCGCCGGGCGGGAAAGCCTGACGTACGTCCGCCGATCGGCTAAACCGTTATCCAGAATGATGTTTGTCCGTAGTGGAACATAACCGATGTGGAAAGAATCTTCAGGATCCTCTCCCGTGAACACGAACCATGGCACCGAGGATCGCTTGGATGCCCGAGCGTCGTCGCAGCGGGATGATCAACGTCCAGGCTCGGTGGTGGTGCGAATCACACGGCCGGATGGCTCTTCGCGCAAGGCCCGGATTGCGGGGCATTTTCGTGAGGAGCATTTATGCTCGATGGTCGACGATGAACTCTGCCGACTCGAGGAGGGCGAGTCCCTGATTCTGCACCTGTATAATCCCGATACTGAATTGACCCATTCGTTGCGAGACCGCTGGCAAGAGGCCTTGTCGGATGATCGCCAGGTGTTGGTTCGGGAAGTGCTCGGTCCGACCGGTAGTCGCCAAGAGTTGGCCCGGCAGCTCCAGCGCATCAAAGAGCGGATGACTGGCGGGGAACGGGTCAATCTCGCCATCCGTTCACCTCACATCGCCAAGGCGGCCCGGGAACAGCTCCGGAAAATGTTGCTGATCAGCCAAGAGTTCGAGCACTCACTGTTGAACCTGTCGGTGTATGGCGACGAACATCAACAGCAAGAGATTCTCGGCCATTTGGAGGATGCGGGGATGGTTCGGGCCAGTGATTACCGCAAGCAGGTCCAACGTCATGCCGACCGCCGTTGGAAACGTCCTTGGATCGATATCGATCTGCCGAAACAGAAAAAGAAAGCCAAGCCGCGCCCCGAAGATACGAAAACGCCCGATGAAGCGGTCTCCGAATGGATCAAACGAGTGGAAGAGGAGCGGCAGTAGATGGATTCGCGTGGATTGCCGGTCTTGCAGTAGCGTTCGCGCCGCTGCGATTGCCCCTTTTCGCCGGGCCCCCCGCTCCCTTGGGGCTTTCGGTCTTTTCGGTCGTTGGTTGAGCGTTTTACAGCCCATAACACAACGTGGTTCCCGCCCCCCAAAACTCCCTGGGGAAAGGAAGGCTGGCTGGTTTTGTTATGGCTTCTCAGTGCGAGTAGGAAAACCCCCATGAAACCCCGGGGCGGCGGCGATGGAAACGGCGCCGGTAGTGGTAGCGGTGCCAAGGGGGAGGGCCGTAATAGGGCGGCACCACGTATGATTCCTCCACGATCACCGGCGGGCTCGCGCTCGGGCGGCCCGACGCAGTGCTTCGTCTCGCCTCTTGTTGCATGGCATCGATGACCGCCTTACTGACACCCTTTTCGTGCAGATCGATGATTTCCCCCGGCGTCAGGTTGTTTTGGACTCCATTGGTCCGGATTTGATTGATAATCACGTCGTCTTCCACCCCGGAGTCCGCCATGCTGGCCACGTCGGAGATGGAGACGGCGTTGTCCACCCGCGCTCGTCTTTCCGCGTTCGCCTCGCGACGTTCCACTTCGGCGTCCATCGAATTGCCCACCGCGGCGCCGGTGGCCGCGCCCAATGCGCTGCCCACCAGCGCGCCACCAGCCGCGCGCCCCGATCGATCGCCCAGGGCCGCCCCCGTCAACCCGCCGGCCACGCCCCCTAGAGCCGCCCCTTTGTCCGCATAATAGGGCGATTGGCAACTTACCGTTACCACGAACAACCACGCGGCCAAACCGCTGAAGTACATCGCCTTCAGACGCTTCATTTCCCAAGCTCCGCAATAAAGACAATCCCGGTCCACCTCCAAGAGCGTGAAGACTGCGTCGCAAATGGTCGCACGATCGCTGAAACCGGTCAAGATCAGCTTGGCGCCGGCGTCCCGAGGCCTGACAAGGGGACAAGGTCGTGTTCCATTCGCGGTTCAGTTGTTCGGTTGAACGTCCATTCGAGCGTAAGTCGTTTATTTCCAACCGGTTAGCGTGTTTCAAGGGCGGAAAGAGGGCCACTAAGACCCCATGATAAAACCATGCAAATGTGCTGTAATCCAAGGGGGTTTGGAAGCGAGAGCTCGGTTTTGTTACGGGCTGTGAATATTTTTGTCTTGCATGTTTTTGTCTTGAAATGACCGTTGGACCAGACGATGAGCGATAAAAAACGTCCGCCGCGAATCCGACCAACGGGAGGACGGCTTGCGTCGGGCAGCGTTCCACCCGGACCAATTCGACCGCCTGAAGTATATCTCAAAACCACGGCCACGTGTTCAGCGTCTCCTGGATGCCGGTGGCGTGACCCTAACGGAGTCCATTGTGGAGCGAGGCGTCCGTTAGACCGGTTGGAAAGGGGGGGACCTCCAATTTCACTGCTGCCGGTGCGGAGTTTCGGCTTCCTCGCGCCCCACCCCGAGACCAATGGCCGGCACGACGGATCGGATCGATTCACCGGTCAGGTTGAACAGGGTGAACCCTGGCGCGCCCAAGCGGCGGGCGTGATGGATTTGACCGACGGTGCGGTCGTTGGTCAACCGCCATTGGCCGATGCCCGGATACACGGGGATACGACCGTCGACCAGATCCAACTGGTGCGACACCCGATTGATAAAATCCTGATCGTTTTGCGTGTAATCCATGGGGCAGATGAAATCAAGATAGCCAGCTTCGACCCAGGCAAGCCAATCTTGCGCCACCGAGTTCTTGCAGTTTGGATACGAACTGAAAACAGCGGCTGAAATCTCGATGTCCGGCCGCAATTGCTTTGCCTTTTCATGAACGGCTTTCACCAGATGGGTGATTTGATCGCAGCGCCAAGCGGCATATTCATCCCGAAGTTCGCCTGAGTAGCAGTCCTCGGGCCAGTTCGAGACTCGTTTGCCGAAATCAGCTTCAAACCGTTCGCGGCACCCGTCACAATAGCATTTGTCGCGGCCGGGGTAGCGGATGTAGTCGAAATGCAGCCCGTCCACGTCATACTTCCGGGCCACTTCGAGCATGCTGTCCAGCTCCAACTGGACATTGTCGGGATGGGACGGACAGAGCCAGTCATGGGCCTCGCCGTCAACCGAGACCTGGTTGCGATGCTCGGCATGGATCCTTTGCACGAAGGAGCGAGGGGCTCCCGAGAGATTCCAGTTCACTTTCCACACGTGGACCTGAAGCCCATGCTTCCTAGCGGCCGCTAGGCACTGTGAGATTTGATCGCCATGTTCTTCATGGGTACGACTGCGAGGCAAGACATCGCTTGGATAGTGGGCGCGGCCGCCCCAGAGCATGTTGGGCATGACCATGTTGAAGCCCGCTTCGGTCAGCTCCCGTGCCGTCCGGTCCCAATCCCCGTCGTAGGCGCCCGTGCCGGAATGGTTCCAGAATGCCCGCCCTTCAACCGGCTTGCTCCGATGCGCGACCAGGTAAGCACGCACCAGTTTGGATCGGGCCTGGCGAGCCTTCTCAACGACCTTGGCGTAGCGGCTTTCTTCCATTGCTTGTCGTGATTGCGTCCGCGTTTCCTCCGCTGAGTTCAGCTGCTCAAGAGCCTGTTTTCTGTTCGAGGCCTTCACGAAAGAGACCAGATCTTCATAGTCGTCCAAGTGCCCCACGTGCCCGCTTCGTGACAAAGCATGACTGGCCATTTGTTTCCATAGCGGTTGGGCCAGATGGCCCAACACGGCGGCCAGCATCTGCTTTTTCTTCTCCCAGTCATCGCCAAGTATGATGTGGGAGAAAAACGCGCCGCGATCACTCAGCAGCAGGGCGGGATAACCAGTTTCCCGACCGTTTTCGCCGTACCAGTGACCAATCACGCGAGCGTTGAAGTCGGCTGGTCTGGCTGTCGTGATGTTCCATGAGGATTGTCGTACACGAGCCGGTAAACCAGAAATGTCATCTGTGAGGAATCGGATTTCGGCCAACGCGCCCGGATCATCCGGACGATGGTACTGGGGTTCGGTGAATCCCAACGCCGCGCCCAATCGCCGAGGCAACTGGTAGCATACGAGCACTTTGCCTCCGTCTTCCACGAACGTCACCAGCTCGTCCACGCACTCAGCGGACAAATCGGGATGGTAGGCCAGGATCGCCACGCGCCGATCACCCAGCGCGCCGTGCAACATGGCCTCGTCTTCGATGGCGTCGCTTCCGAGTCCCAGTTCGGAGAGCATTTTCGCGACATCCTCCGCCGCGCGGGCGGCCGTTTGCGATTCCGGGTTCGAGCCGGCTGAGGGGATGATCACCGCCACGTCGTGTTGCACGGCCGCGAGCTCGCGCACCCGGAGCGACGAGTCAACGGATTGCCCGCGCCAGACGGCGATCCGTATCCCATCGATGTTGTGCCATCCGGTCGGCTCTCCTTCGGTGGAAAACGCGGCTTTGGAGAA
The DNA here is from genome assembly GCA_051745935.1 of Planctomycetota bacterium. Lineage (GTDB taxonomy): Bacteria > Planctomycetota > Planctomycetia > Pirellulales > Pirellulaceae > JBNJEM01. The sequence goes on along the minus strand of JBNJEM010000016.1, from coordinate 13,481 downwards.
CCGTAGTGTCTGCCAGCCATCTCCCGTGAGCGCGGCCCCGGCGGCATACCACCCCTCGCCACTGCGAAAGTACAGCGACAACCTGCCGCCGGATTCGGGCGTGGTATTGAGCACCTCCAATTTCAGCTCGCCGGCCGCCGCCAGGTTCAGATCCGTATCCCGATCCAGGTAAACCCGGGGAATATCGGGCTGTGAGGCGAACGGCGCTGGCATCTCCAAGACCTTCCGCCCCTCGTCTTTCACCACCCGCGGACGAAGTTCCTGGCCACGCTCCGCCACGCCTCGCCAGATCCGCCGTGCCGCCTCCGCATCGGAGTAGGTGAATGAGTCGATCGTGCGACTCGTTTCGGGACAAACGCTCAGCCCCAATAGACAACAACCAATAATCCAATGAGTCATTTTGAGGTTCCTCCGAACCATACATACCGGTCGCGGATGACGTTGTCCGTCGCGAATCCGACCAACGCGAGGGCGGCTTGCGTCGACCAGCGTTCCACCTGGACGAATCCAACCGCCTGAAGTATAAGTTCCGCGAATCCGACTGTGAAGATGTGCGTCAAGGCAGCTGAATGGACCAGCCGGGACCCTTGGCGTTGGGGCAGCTTGAAGTCCTCTGTTGTTGTGGTGTCGTGAATTGGAGCAGCACGCTGTTCGTCGATTCAAACATGGAGATGAGGTTTCAGGAGCCCTTGGGGCGGGAGGTTGAGCGGGCGATGCAAATTCTCCCATTCCGTGTCATCCGCCGCGAAAAACCTCCCGGGTTTTCTTCTCATCTAGCCGCTCAGTTTTACTTGAACAGGAGGCGGCTTTTTCCGCGTATCGCTCTTTTCACATTCGGGTTCGGACTTGCTGGACGAGCCTTCGTTGGGCGAGCGCGAGGATTTCGGATCGCTTGCATCCGTCTCGTCCAAATCCCGCGACTGGTTTGAAGCCTTGGAGCTTGATTCGTCGTTTTCGGCTTTCTTGGATTGCCGTGGCGTCGATTCCGTCTTTTCACATTGGGGTTCGGACTTGCTGGACGAGTCTTCGCTGGGCGGGCGCGAGGATTTCGGATCGCTTGCATCCGTCTCGTCCAAATCCCGCGACTGGTTTGAAGCCTTGGAGCTTGATTCGTCGTTTTCGGCTTTCTTGGATTGGCGTGGCGTCGATTCCATTCCTTGAGGGTTTTCAGGCGATTCGATTTCGCTGGTTTCCGGCGGTTTCGCGGCGCGAGGTTTCGACAACGCATCAATTTGGATGGCGGTTCCAAGGGACCAGGGAGATCGTGCCCCTTCCGCTTCGTTGCTCTCCGGGGCGCGTCGTGCCGGCTCTTTATCGGGGGCTGATGATCCGCCGGACGGATGTGTTCGGCTGCGTGGCCGCGAGGTCGAGTTGGTTGATTGGAACCGGCTTGAGCTGCTCGCGATTGGCGAATGACCGGGAACAGCCCATAATCCGGTCAGAATACGGGTTGGATAGATCAGGCCTGAGCTGGAACGTTCCCGAATCGTGACCTGGACGTCGTTCTGGTTCGTGGCGGGCAGTGGGGCTCCCGCGAGTCTTGATTTTGATGCTGAGCCTGCTTTTGGACAGGCCTTCAGGACTTGGGCAATGACCAGGTCGTGAATCCATGGCGAGGAATCGATGTTGAAATGGTTGATGCTACCGCCGCGGTTGCGAGAAGACAACCGATCGATATCCACGTTTAGCATGGTGGTCCGTTTACTTTCAGCGCGAGCTGGAACGCCGTGCACTAATCCCAAGGTGCCGTCGTGATATAAGTTCACGCACCGTTCAACATTTTTCGGGATGGTCGTTTGGTGTACGGCATCGACCATGACGACTAGCTTCACGGGAATCCCGTATCGCTGCAGGTACCGTGCCTGTTTGGGACCTAGTTCGGCTCCACGGCTGTGTCCGATAAAGACGATGGGGCCAACATTCTTATTGCGTTGAAACTGGGCTTTGAGCTTGGAGGCTGCTCGCCTCGCGGTAATATCGGCAACGACTTTGACGTCCAGCCCATGTTGGGAAAGCTTTTCGCCCAACTCGTTCATGCCGAGCGAGAAGACGGTGAACGCTCCTCGAATAATGATCACCGTCCCGCGCCGGCGCGGCTCGCGGTCGTTAGCCAACGCCGTATTCCAGACCAGAGTCGCCAGGAGCAACAGCGTTATTGCCTTGAGAACCTTATACCGGTGTCGGCCAGGACCTTCCGGTTGGAACGGTGTCCCGCGCAGTCGGTCCTCCCATTGGTCGGACTCGCGGCGGAAAATCCATTTTGCCCTAAGTATAGACGTGAGCACGGCCATTCTCTCCACGACAAGTCGCGCGACTTCCAGTTCACGCGGGTAACCTTCTGGGCGTACCGCTTTCCGGACAATGCCTTGCCCCCGTGCTGGAATGGTATTCGGCATGGCGTTTCAAAGCAGTGCGGTCCAGTTTCATGGATGCGTTGATCGGGGCTCGGGGTAATACTTCCACAAACGACGGAACCTTGTGGCGAGGGAGTTCTCGACTACAAACATTCCGTAATTCATCGGCGAGATGCCGAGCCTTTTTGGCGGTTATTCCGTAGAGCGCCAGACGGGTCGTCCCGTTGCGTTGGTACGGTACCACAATGACTCTCATCTCGGAGAAATGCCGGGAAATGGTCTCTTCAATTTCGCGTGGATGAACGCGAAAGCCTTGCACTTTAACCAAATCGCTGTTGCGCGCCTTGACATGAAAGAATCCCTCCTCATCCCGGCTCGCCAGGTCGCCGGTCCGAAGCCAACCGTCATGAAGGACCCGTCGGGTTGTCTCGGGATCGTTCCAATACCCCAGCATGACATTGTCGCCCCGGGCACATAATTCCCCCGTCTCGTTTCGCTTTGCCTCCTGGCCCTGCTCGTCAAACACCCGCAATTGCACCCCCGGAATGGCCCGGCCAATGGAATCGGGGTGTGTTTCCGCTAGTTGAGGAGGCAAATAGGCCAGCCGCGCGGACGCTTCCGTCTGACCGTACATGACGTAGAACTCAGCCGGTGCAATGCGGCGAGCAACCTCGACGACTGAATCGGACTTCAACGCGCCCCCCGCGACACTCATGTATTTCAGGTGTGGAAGGTCGCGGTCGCCGAGATCGGACATGGTAAGCAGCGAGTAAAAACCCTCCGGAACGGCGGAGAAGCTGGTGGCGCCATGATGTTCCAGGGCATCAACCACCGTGGTGGGGAAAACCATTCTCCCATCCACGACCAAGGTGGCGCCGGAAAGCAGATGGGTCTGGAGGATCGAATGGCCGAACGCGTGATAAAACGGCAATAATGCCAAGGTGCGATCCGTGTGCGTGATCGGCAAGTACCCCAAAATGGATTCAGTATTGCTCAACAAATTGCGGTCACTCAACATCACGCCTTTTGGATCACCAGAGGATCCAGAGGTGAACAGGATCATTGCCAGCGATTGATTGTCGATGCGGAATGGTTCCACGTGCGGGACTCTGAGTGGCCGCGCCCCCGCCCGATCAAGGGGCACGCAGGCCCTCGGGGCTATCTCGGGGCGACGACCGACGATCCGCTGACTGCTTAGTATATTCCGCACATTGCACATGCGAGCGATCCGCTCTAGACGGCACCATTCGATGTTCGCGGGCAAGGGAACCACGACACCGCCCGCCGCGAGAACCCCGTAGTAAGCCGCGATGAATTCGGGACCGTTGTCTAGCATGACCACGATACGATCGCCGGGCCGGTATCGATCGTCCGCCAGCAGATGTTCGGCGATGCACAAGGATTGGTGAGCTAGATCAGCGTAGCAAAAGATATTCTTGCGAGTCACCAAAGCGGGCCGATCCGCGAAGCGGTGCGCGGTGGCAAAGAACGCATCGCTCAAACGGGCATATTCAGTGGGCCGCTTGGCAGCCGTGCTCGAGCGATGTCTCCGGTGATGCGAGCCGTTTGCTTCTCCCGAGTCCGACATGATGCGATCGAGCGTCAAAAAGCGGTACGCGTCCCGCTTGCTCGTTCGCGTGAAGATGGATGGGTTCTGATCAGCGATCGCCGCTCTATTGTGTACACGCTTCATCGACTTATTTGCTCCACACGCTCACGAATGACACGAATGTGGGGCGCGACCCCACATAAACGGACGGCGCATGATGAGGGATGTTCCCTTGCAGCTTGTGTCACCATTGGCCCGGCAGCGGCATGTACGCCGTGCGATCATGAATGACACAGGAAGGGGAGCGCCATTTTTCCCGGATTAAAGGCTGAGACGTGATGGGGCATGCTTCCTCGCCCCCGTATGCCACCCTCGCTCACCAAAGGGAACGGTTCCGTCCGGCAACCCGTTTTTTTTGTCCGACGCGCCCAGCGTATTCCGTATCTCGCCCCTGCTCCCCCCTTTTGACTGGTACTGCCAGGGGGGGGCTCCTTGGACGCGGCGAGTCTAGGAAGGCACTTTCCCTCCGTCCAGTATCCAATCGTTCGGTTCTCTACCTTTACTTGAGCGAATCATGGTCTTCCCTATACGTTGCAGCCGGCAAAACGGGTGGTCGCGGCCATGCTAGCAGATTCAAAAACGGCATTCGTCGCTCCGGGTAGTGAGGCTTTACGGGAAATGATCTTGCCGTTGTCCGGAATTGGTGGTAGAAGGCACCTGCAGTTCGCTCATGTCGACGTTCCGAAGGAACGTTCGCAAGGATAGTTAAGCCGTGACGGGCCGGCAATCGATATAACTGATATGACTGATGGCGAAGGTCATCATAGTTTACCCAATTGGAAATACACGTTGCGCGATCCGTCGTGCACGATGGGCGTGACGCGCCGTGGCCCGCACGATGGGGGTGACGTGCGTGGCCATGCCTGGCGGGCCGGGTGCGGGGACCCGAGAGAGGGGTGCCCCGTGGTTCAAAACCTGGTTGGCGTTCCATGACTTCCCGGGAAAAAAGAGGTCCCGACAACGCGTACGGAACAAGGTTTGGTGCTTCGATGAACATGCAACAAACAGAGCTGATCCAACGAGAACTCATTGAATTCTTGAACAGCCAAACGGGGGCGTCTGGTGAGTGCGACGTGAGCATGAACCTCATTGAGCAGGGAGTGCTTGACTCCTTGTTGGTCACCGATTTGGTGCTGTTCGTGCAAAATCGATTTGGCATTGAACTCACTCCGCGAGACATTTCACCGGGGAATCTGAGCAGCATCGAACGCATGGCTCGGCTGATTCGCCAGAAGCAGGAGAGGCAGGGTCAAGCGGCGTGAACCGGCGCTACCTGTTTTCAGCAATACCAGCCTGCGAGAGTTGGCGTGACGTTCGTGCCATTGTGGGGCTGGGTCTGCAGGCCCCATTCCGTTTCAAAGGGCCAAGTAGAAAGGATTGTTTCAACGAATCCACTATATTTCCCGTAGTTCGTGAAGGCATTTTCATGCATTGGCCGCTCGCTCGCAAACCGATCCCCGTCAGTCAACTCCCGTTTTACAATCTGCACTATCTTTATGGGTGCCGGTCCCCGGCGGACCCGACGATTGTCTGGGGAACGGATGTACCGGCGTCACGACTGAATGACTATGTGAAAAACCGCAATTCCAACGGCAAGACATTGATTTCCGTGGCGCACGTGCTGGCGCGGGCGGTTGGCCGAGCGCTGCAGCGCCACCCACGGCTTAACTGTCGCGTGGTCGGGCGCCGGATTTACGAGTTTCGGGACATCAACCTGCGGATGATGACGTATAATCGTCACAGCAATGAAGTGGAAGTATTGTTGTTGCGTAACGTGGATGCGCTATCACTGGAACGGATTGCCCGCATCATTTGGAAGAATCAACATCGCGCCGCCAATGGAAGTACCCTGGATCACGAGGACAAATCTTGGTTAAGAAGTCGGTTTCCGGGCCCCTTGCTTGGTTGGATCATCCGCGCCTATTTGTACTTGGATAGTAATTTCAATCTGCCAAAAGTCGACCGGATTGATCGGATCGCCTGTTCTCCGGTCCTTGTCAATTACCTGGCGTTTTCCGGCGCGCCTCCGATGCGGACCTACAAACCTTCCAGCTACCCGCACGAAAGTTCGACACTGAGCGTAACGATGGGGCGTGTGGAACAGACGCCAGTCGTTCGGGACGGGAAGGTGGAAGTTGGTCCGGTGGCTCCGCTGTTCGTGCGTGCCGACCATCGCATCGCCAGTGCGTATCAATTGGGCCGGTTCGCGGAGACAATTCGGCAATTCATGACGGATCCAGCTCAAATGGAGTCGAACGGCGCGACGGAGCATCGGGGTGAAACCGGGGCGGACGCGGCGTAGGCGGACGGACAGGACGAGGCAAGCGGCGACGGAATGGATACACATGTGACAACACTGAACGTCCCCTCGATTCAATTCCAGCGAGGTTTACAACATGTTCCTAATCGGTGATTTACCTCAGACAGTGGTCACGCTCACTGTTTGGACCTATTGGACGAGCGTCTGCGTACTGGTTGTTCGCAGCCACATTCGTTATCGCACGCCGGCCGGCGGGCTGCCGCGGACGGCGAGGGAACAATGGATGTGGGGGCTCTGGGTGCCGGCCATCGTGCTCTGGCAGGTCATTCCAGCCTTGGCCGCCTCTTCCAGTAGCGGGTGGCTTGCCACTCCCGGCGTGGCGACCGCCAACCCGGTGCTGTGGACCCTTCGGTTGGGCGCGGCGGGGTTGGCCGTGCTGGCTTTTGGCCTCACAATCCCGAATTGGTTTGGCATGGGTCGGAATTGGAGCATGGCGATTGTGCCGGGCAAACGGTGCCGGCTCATTACCAGCGGAATGTTTTCCTATGTGCGGCATCCCATCTATTCGCTCAGTATTCTGTTGATGTTGTCCACGGTGGCCGTGACGCTCTCGCCAGCCATGGCGGTGGTTGGAGCGATACATATCACGATGCTTTGCATCAAGGCGGCCAGCGAGGAACGTTACCTCAAGCGCATCCACGGCGAGGATTACGCGGCGTACTGTAATCGAACGGGACGTTTCTTCCCGCGTCTCATGCGTACCGCCAAGGCGCGCGGCAGTGGCTCGGTCCGCGAGGCGGCGTAGGGAGGAGTTGGCGCAACACGCTCTCGGCCCGCTTCGTGCCGTACCTGCCGCATGAATCATACGTTCCGACGTGGTGGCGCGACGTTGGAGCGAAGGTATTGTTTCTGAATCAGCCGCTAGCGAGGAGAACCTTGAGAATGCAAGAGAACTCCGGTCAATGCGGACAAAAAACCATGCCTTGGGCTCCGCGACTCTGGCACGGCATGACGGGGGCCGCGTGGATGAAGCTGCTGCGGGACAATCGATTCGCCATAACGCCTTCACGGATCCCCATGGCACTGGGCGTGTCCACCGCCAGCTTGGTTAATTCAGCTCTAGCCGCCGCCCAGTGGATGTTTTGGAAGCGACGTGTGGAAGCGATTGAGTTGCGAGATGATCCGATTTTCGTCGTGGGGCATTGGCGTTCGGGCACCACGCTCCTTCACGAACTTCTCTCGGCCGATCCCCGCCACGCGTATCCGGATACATACGCCTGCTTGGCGCCGAGCCATTTCTTGATTTCGCGGTACCTCGTGCCATGGTGGTTAGGGGTGTTGATGCCGCGGCGCCGTCCCATGGACAACGTTCGGATCGGCTGGACACAGCCACAGGAAGATGAATGGGCACTCTGCTTGCTCGGTCTTCCCAGCGTGTACCGGACCGTCGCGTTTCCCCACCGGTTGCCGCACTGCTCCCAATCGCTCGCCTTGCGCGGCCTGCCACTGGAAGAGACCGCTCGCTGGAACCAGACGTTTGTCACCTTCCTCAAAACTCTGATGGTTGGACAAGATGGGGCGCGACTGGTGCTTAAATCTCCCACGCACACTGCCCGAATCAGCCACCTTTTCCGATTGTTTCCAAAAGCGCGCTTCGTGCACGTCGTGCGCGATCCGCTGAGCATTTTTCCGTCGACCATGCGCCTTTGGACTCGCCTGGCGTCCGATCACGGCCTGCAACTTCCGGACCGACGGCAGTTGGAGCAGTACGTACTGGACACATTCGTGCACATGTACGAAGCGTTTGAGGCTCAACGCCGGCGGATTCCTCCCGAACAAATCTGCGACGTGCACTACGAACAGCTCGTAGCCGATCCCACCGGCCAGGTTCGTGATGTGTACAGGCAACTCGACTTGGGTGACTTCGACGTCGCCCGCCCGTGCATCGAGCGGAAAGTAAAGGCGAGTTCGGGGTATCGGGCCAATCGGTACGAGGTAACCGATGGGTTGCGTCAACGCATTCAAGACCGATGGCAAGACTATGCTCGCCGGTACGGATACGGCACGGGTGTCCGTACGAAGGCTTCCCACTTCTCCACGCAGCGCAGGGCCGGTTATACTGCTGCTGGCCAACCGTGACACAATCCGCAAACGGGCACAAGGCACGCCGTTCTGGTCGTTCGTGCCGCAAGTGGCACCGAACACTTGCGTCGTTTTTGATCGGGTGGAGTATAAGGCGATGCCATTGGAGTTCAAGGGGCAGCGAGTCGGGCGGACAAGTGAGCGGATGAACTTCCCGGCATTCGGGGAAGCCGGGACTGACTTGATTCACGGCCGGAAACAAAACGCAAACGCAGTTTGCCCGGCTTCGTGCGGAAACGGAGGTCACGCGTGTACCAAGGTCCGTTTTCGCGCGTTTCCGACGGCTTCGGCTTGCCCGCGCCGGCTTCGGTCCCGGTTTTATACCGGTCGCGGATGACTTTCTCCGCCGCGAGTCCGACCAACGGGAGGACGGCTTGCGTCGGGCAGCTTTCCATCCGGAAGAATCCAACCGCCTGAAATATATCCCCGTTTCGACTGATGTGCAATGCGGCGCCGCCGTTGCCGGTGGGGACGGCGTCGCGGTTTTGTATCAATACACCGGTCACGTCAGGCGTGTTGTTTCCTTTTCTCTCAGCAGGTATCCTTACGCTAACAATGAAGACGATGGTTGGACAAACCCTTGTAATTATGGTTGTTGCCTTATGGAGGCAGGGTTTGGCCAAGCTCATGTCCGATCCGATTAGTTGTTTTCTGCGGCTATTCGGTGGCAAATGGAGTCGTCTCTTGCGCGGAAGAGGGCTTGGTTTGGGCTGGCGCGAGGCACCATGAACGACGAGATCCGAGAACTTGAGACAAAGCTGATACGGTTCTTCGCGGACCGGCCTTCGGTTCGGCTGGCTTTTCTCTTCGGCTCTACCGCCGTTGGCCGGACAAGTTCCGAATCAGACGTGGACATCGGCGTGTGCCTTGACGACGGCCGCGAAGAAACCCCACTCTGGCGCGAGCTGAGCAGATACCTGGAGGCGGAAGTGGATCTGGTGCGCCTCGATCAGGCGCCGGCTTCCCTGGTTTCGGCGATCCTCAAGCAGGGCACGCCCCTTGTGGTCCGCGACCGGGGGCTCTACCTCCATCTGCTGCTCGATCAAACCATGGAAGCCGAGGATTTCGCCTCGTTTGCGGGCCAGTTCCGACAAGTGGCCCGCCGTTCCACTTCCCTCTCGCCGGAAGATCGGGTCCGGTTGCTGGAACGTGTACAATTCCTTGAAGACGAACTGTGTGAGATCAAGCACTTTCGACAAATTACTGCCGAGGAATATAGAACCGACAAAACCAAAAGGCGTAACCTGGAACGATGGACGGAAAACATCATCAACGCGACGATCGATGTCGCCAAGCTGGTGCTCGCCTCGGAGCACCGTCCCATGCCCCGCACCTATCAGCAGGCCATGGAAATGCTGGCTTCGCTTGCCGGTGTCGACGAAGAGGGAGCAGTGCGATTCTCTTCGTTTGCTCGTCTGCGGAACCTTTTAGCCCATGAATACCTCGAGATCCTTCATGATCGCATCAGCGACTTCATACGGGACTTCCCGCCCATCTATGGAAAAGTCGCACTTTTCATTCAGTCCCTGCTCGAGAATCAAGAGACGCCCGAGTCCGGCAAATGATCGTTTTAAGACCACTGCCCCTTGCGGTGCGGCGGATGCAACATGTGGACTCGCCCCTGGTTGCGGGAGAAATCCATCGAGTAGCATTGAGGTCGTCACGGTGATCTTGTTGCTCGCCAAGTCTCGTGCTGGTCCCGGTTATCGGCGCGCGCTCCATCGCGTTCGGTGCATTGCCGCCGCGCGGGAACTCCCGGAACGGTCCGCTATTGCGATTCCGATGCCCAGCATGGACACTCCAGATGTGTCATCGCCGATTCAAGGGAGGGGGTGCCGTTTAGTTCCGACAGGGGATAGAATGATAAGGATCAGAATGGAGGTATGGGGCGCGGCATATATACGGGCTTGAGCCCTGGGTTCGAACGATTATCTCCTGTAGGCAGCGAAACTGGCACGGATGAACAAACAGGACCAGCTGCGGAACGAAACATTTTTTCCGGGAGCACCAATCATGTTGTGCTGGAGTTGTGGAAAAGAGATCGCTGACGGTGCCGTGCGGTGCAGTCATTGTGAAGCTGAAGTCACGGCATTGCCGAGCGACAGTGAGATCGAAACGGCCCGCCAGTTTCTGGAAAACATGGACCCGGAGCTTCGGTTCGAAATGTTGAGGGTGTTCGAGACCAGTAAGAGTGGTGAAGAGTTTGTCAATCGGATCATGGTCGGGGAGTGCCCGAAATGTGGCAGTGACAAGACGGGAGACTGCGAGAATGACCCCGACATTGAAGATGTGAGCATGGGACGCTGTTTTGAGTGTGGATATGTGTGGTGTACGGTCTGTGACACGCCTTATATGCCAGGCCAGGACCGCTGCGAGACGTGCGAGGAATTGGATGACGAGCTGGACGATTGGGCCGATGACGAGGTGGACGATTGGGCCGATGATGACTTTGACGAGCACGACGAGACACGGAGGCTGGACCGTTATCACTTGCTGGCGGCCGAGATTTTCAACTACAGCTTCGCCAACTATCGCAACCATTTGGGCATCGACCATGTCCGCTTCGAAACGTGGATGCCCGACGATGCTAGACTGCTGGAACGGGCCGTGAATGAAAACTGGCCGGCCGCACGGGTGGCGGAAGTCTTGCGGACAAGATATCCCGAGGACTTCGTCTCGCAAGCGCCGACCGAGCAACAGTGCGAGAAACTGTTGGAGTCGTGCAGGCAAGCGTTGCAGGTGGTGGACGCCGAGACACCGGCGGAATCGTTTCGCCATGCGGTTCGGCAGTGCATTCAGCACGCGATGGAGAACGGTCTGGATGATGCCGAATCCGTGGAGGCACTGGTGACACAGATCTGTTATCGAGTTTCCGATCTCTCGGTGCTGCTTGAAAGGGACGGGGATTCTCTCGCGCGGTATTGCAAGGACTTGCGACGGTAGCCGGACGAGAGAGTGGTCGAATCCGGGGGCAAGCAGCCCCGCGTGGGCGGGTCGTTGAGCGGTGACGGGTGGAATTTCGCGCGAAATGGCAAAAACTTGGGCGGCGGCGCGTAAAGAATCCCTCCTCTCACCAATCGCGGAAAAAGGGGCCAGCGAACGTTTGAATGAAGGCCGAGGATGGGCTGGTGGCCCGCGGATTATTGGGCTGCCATCGGTGTTTTAGAGCCCGTAACAAAACCGAGCTCTCGCTTCCAAAACCCCTTGGATTACGAAACGTCGGCATGGTCTTGTTATGGGATCGTAGTAAAAATCCGGCGCTGTTACGCGTCCCAATCGCGGGGTGGTTGTCGCGTCAATGATTGACGCGTGAGAGTAAGCTTTCAAGTTGGACCGCGTGGCTTCGACTCGCCGGGGGCGCGACGCGGAAAATGCTCAATGGTCTGATCGGCGGCATCCGCGACGCCAACACCGGCCCCCTCACACCGACGCGGCCTAACGCGCTCTGGTTCCGGCTCGGCCGGGTTACGGCATGTTGCGGGAGGATGGATGGTCGATTAGTCTCGTATTGTTACTGTAAGTAGGGGCTTCCGTTTTCATGACGGCAAGGAGCGTGTGGTGGCGAAACTGAGTGGCAAAGCGGTGATTGCACAGGGTGGTGGACCGACGGCGGTCATTAATCAAAGCCTGGTGGGGGCGGTGTTGCAAGCTCGCCAGTACCCTTGGATCGAGAATATCTATGGGGCTCGTCACGGCGTGCGAGGGATCATCAAGGAAGACTTTCTGGACCTCACGCAAGCCACCAAGCACAACCTGGAAATGGTCGCCACCACGCCGTCGTCGGGAATGCTGTCGACCAGGGATAAGCCCGACCGGGAATACTGTGCCAGGATCTTCGAAGTGCTCAGGGCGCACGATGTCCGTTATTTCTACTATATCGGCGGGAATGACTCGGCGGAGACGTGCAGAATCGTCAACGAGAACGCATCAGAGGCCGGCCATGAGTTGCGGGTTATCCACGTTCCCAAGACGATCGACAACGATCTTTTGGTGACCGATCATTGTCCGGGGTTCGGCTCGGCCGCCAGGTTCGTGGCCCAGGCGTTTAGCGGCGTCGATCTGGACAACCGGAGCATTCCCGGCGTCTCCATCGGCGTGGTCATGGGCAGGCACGCGGGGTTCCTCACGGCGGCGGCCAGTTTGGCGAGGAAATACCCCGAGGATGGTCCCCATTTGATTTACGTGCCCGAGCAGCCGTTTGATTCGGATCGTTTCGTGGCCGATGTTGACAACCAATACACGAAGTACGGACGCTGCGTGGTTGCCGTGTCGGAGGGAATCGTGAACCGCGAGGGAGTGCCGCTGACGATCGAGTTGACACAGTCCAACGAGCGGGATGATTACCAAAACGTGCAGCTTTCGGGCTCCGGGGTCTTGGGCGACACGTTGAGCAAGCTAATCAAGGAAAAACTCGATATCGCGCGGGTCCGAAGCGATACATTCGGGTATTTGCAACGGAGCTTCCTCGGGGTGGTTTCGCGGGTCGATGCGAACGAGGCCCGCGAGGTTGGCGAGAAGGCGGTTCAGTTCTCGGTGTGGGAGAACGTGAACGGCAGCGTGGCCATTCGCCGGATCGGCGATTATTCGGTGGAGTATTTCTTGACGCCGCTCGATACGGTGGCGGAAGCGAGCAAGAGCATGCCCGACGAGTTCATCGATCCAGAACACTCGACCATCACCCCGGCATTCAAGGACTACGCGCGGCCGCTCGTCGGGACCCTGCCGCATCGGGAGCTGGTTTCCGCTCCGGCCGTTGAAAAGGTACTCGGGCAATCGTAGCACCGTTCACGGGAAAGAGCCGGATATCCGCGGACGTTGGTCCGGACAGAGTAGCGATGTACCACGAAGGGCGTGGGGCTCGTGAGCTAACGCGGCGTCCAGCCGGCCAGCGCCCCACGAGTTCACCTCGTGGGTGAATCAGGCTCGCGAGCTAACGCGGCGTCCAACCGGTCAGACCCCCACGAGTTCACCTCGTGGGTGAATCAGGCTCGTGAGCTACGCGGCGTCCAACCGGTCAGACCCCCACGAGTTCATCTCGTGGGTGAATCAGGCTCGCGAGCTAACGCGGCGTCCAGCCGGCCAGACCCCCACGAGTTCACCTCGTGGGTGAATCAGG
>JBNJEM010000015.1:0-30686 GCA_051745935.1 Planctomycetota bacterium | reverse complement strand
GCCAGAGTCCGCTCGGCCGCGGGTTTGAAACGTCATGGATTTTTTCCAGCGGACGCCGGCCCGCGCGCTGCACAGGGCCGGCATGAACGTTCCATGGACCGGTCCCTGAGTTCAGGCGGTTAAAGTGTTACCAACATTCTAGCCAAAGTAGTCCGGCTCGTTGCCCGGTTTCCACTTGATGTTGCAGCCCATGCTGGGCTTCTGTCGTTCCGGCACGGGCTTGCCGGCCAAGACGGCATCGAGGGCCGCGCGAAGATCCTGGCCCGTCACCGGCTGATTGTTTCCGGGACGCGCGTCGTCCATTTGGCCACGATAGACCAGCTTGCGGCCGCTGTTGAACACGTAGAAATCGGGCGTACAGGCGGCGTGATAGGCCTTGGCCACCGCCTGCGATTCATCATACAGGTAGGGAAAGGTGTAGCCTCGCTCCTTCACTTCATCCGCCATCCGCTCGGGCGCATCTTCAGCGAAGCGGTCCGCGTCGTTCGCGTTGATCGCAACGACCGCCACCCCTTTTTCTTGATACTCCTTGGCCAGCGCCGCGAACTCATCGGCCACGTGCTTGACGAACGGACAGTGGTTGCAGATAAACGCGATAAGATACGCTGGATGATCGCCCAAATCATTGAGCGAGAGCGGTTTTCCGGTTGATGCGTCGGGCAAATTGAAATCAGGTGCCGGGATTCCCAGCGGCAACATGGTACTGGCTGTCTCGACCATTGGGTGGTCTCCTTTGTATGGCGTTTCCAATTCGTGCGGTCCTTCACCGCCCGCGGCCAAGTCACGGTCGCGTAACAAGCGTTCCGACCGATCCTCTTGCAGGACGCGCGCCATTCACACGCCGCGTCCGTTTAACCGGAAGAACAGGGAGTGTTTTCCCCATGTCATGCATGAGCGGGACGTTTTCCCCACAGACAACGGCGACAATCCGTCAGCATGCCACGACAACTCGTCCGCCGCCCACGGTTGAGCCATACAGGGCTTTCGCAAAAGCAGTTGGCCACCGCCGGTCCCACCAACGGGAGGACGGGCCGCGCGGAATACCTTTGGGGAGGCGGTCCATCTTGAAGGAACTCGGGGCGAGGTGGTTTTTTCAATGGGCCGGATCCTGGTGGGCGCGAAGCATCCTGGCGAGCAGTTCGAGTGGCAGGCCGACGACGTTGGACTCACTTCCTTCGAGGATGCGGATCCAGGGGATGCCGTCCTGGTATCCGAAGGCTCCAGCTTTTCCTTGCCAAGCGTCGGTGGCCAGGTAGGTTTCGAGTTCCGGGTCAGTCACGTTTTCCATGATTAAACGGGTGACCGCCACGTCGACTTGTTTGCTGTTCTCCGGACATTTCCAAAGGCAGAGCCCACTGAAAACACGATGGTCGCGGCCCCGGAGCAGTCGCAGCATGTCGCGCGCGTGTTCTTGATGCTGGGGTTTGCCAAGCACCTGTCCATCGCATTCCGCCACGGTATCGCAACCGATGACTAGACCGTGCTCGATGGTGGCCGCGATGTGCGCGGCCTTTCGGAGGGCCAGCCGGGCGACGAGTTGGGCGGGAGGCTCACCGTGAGGTATAGCCCCTTCAGCGATATCGGGAGGCGGAATCACTTGAAACCGATAACCGGCCGAGGCCAACAATTGGCGACGGCGTGGCGACTGGCTGGCAAGAATCAATGACATGGGCGGCAGCGCGTGGATTCTGGGTATCTGGAACCAACGGTTCTCGTGCTTTGTCTCGGCGTAACCGTTCACGGGCAAGAGGCTGATATCCGTGGAGGTTCGCCATTGGGCGGTTGCTCCCTCGGCGGCATTCCGCGTTTCCTTCGTTCTCATGCGGCCTGAAATCCCCAACACGAGGCGTTGTCGCGGGTGTTCGACGGTTTGGGCTCTGCGGGAGCGCGACGGACCTCTAGCGCAGAAAGAAAGCCTCGACCTACTGGAGGCCGAGGCTTTCTTTTGGAATATGAACCCGGCGATACCTACTTTCACGCTTTTGGCACTATCATCGGCTCGGAAAGCTTAACTACTGTGTTCGGGATGGGGACAGGTGTGGCCTTTCCGATATGGTCGCCGGGAAGAAACGCGTGGGGCGGCGAAGCCCGGCACGCGTTTGTTTGGTTGTGCAAGTAGCAGGCAAGGTTCGCGGCTGGTGGCCGCTTACCCGTGCGTGACTGAGCCACTAAAGAGTGTTGGATTAATGTGGCCAAGCTTTCGTCCGTTAGTACCAGTTAGCTGAACGCATTGCTGCGCTTACACATCTGGCCTATCAACCTGGTCGTCTTCCAGGGGACTTTCCTCGCGATGCGAGTTACGAAACCTAATCTTGGAGAGGGCTTCACGCTTAGATGCTTTCAGCGTTTATCCTTTCCGTAGTTAGCTATCCAGCCGTGCCGCTAGCGCGACAACTGGTACACCAGAGCTACGTCCTTCCAAATCCTCTCGTACTAAAGAAGAACCTCCTCAAGTTTCGAACGCCCACGGCAGATAGGGACCGACCTGTCTCACGACGGTCTGAACCCAGCTCACGTACCACTTTCATTGGCGAACAGCCAAACCCTTGGGAGCTTCTTCACCCCCAGGATGTGATGAGCCGACATCGAGGTGCCAAACCGCCACGCCGCTATGGACGCTCGGTGGCGATAAGCCTGTTATCCCCGGAGTACCTTTTATCTGATGAGCTATGGCCCTTCCACACGGAACCACAGGATCACTAAGACCTACTTTCGTATCTGCTCGACGAATGAGTCTCACAGTTAAGCACTCTTCTACCTTTACGCTCTATGCCTGATTGCCGACCAGGCTGAGAGTACCTTTGTACTCCTCCGTTACTCTTTAGGAGGAGACCGCCCCAGTCAAACTGCCCAACTGACACTGTCCGTTGCCCGGATTCACGGGATCAACGTTAGAACTAAAGCATCCCCAGGGTGGTATTTCAAGGACGACTCCACGAAAGCTGGCGCTTCCGTTTCCCAGTCTCCCACCTATCCTACACAAGACATACCTCAGCCCAATATCAGCCTACAGTAAAGGTTCACGGGGTCTTTCCGTCTAACCGCGGGTACGTGGCATCTTCACCACGACTACAATTTCACCGGGTCGGTGGTTGAGACAGCGCTCCAGTCGTTACGCCATTCATGCAGGTCGGAACTTACCCGACAAGGAACTTCGCTACCTTAGGACCGTCATAGTTACGGCCGCCGTTTACCGGGGCTTCGGTCGCCAGCTTCTCCACCGAAGTGGATAACCGCCTTCCTTAACCTACCGGCACCGGGCAGGCGTCAGACTCTATACATCCTCTTGCGAGTTAGCAGAGTCCTGTGTTTTTGATAAACAGTCGCAGGAGCCAATTTTCTGTGGCCCCCGACAGCGTGAACCATCAGGGGCACCCCTTATCGCGAACTTACGGGGTCATTTTGCAGAGTTCCTTAACCACCGTTCTCCCGAGCGCCTGAGACTACTCGTCTCGCCTACCTGTGTCAGTTTTAGTACGGTCACGAACGCTTCAATGCTTAGAAGCTTTTCTTGGACGTTCTTCAGATGACTTCGAGAACTTAAGCGCTCTCGGTCCCATCCTTTGGCTTGCGAGGGCGGATTTGCCTATCCCTCACCTCCAGATGGTCCACGAACCTCTCTAGTCGTATCGCTCACCATCCAAACGCCGTTCCTCCATCGCTCCACGTTCATGGCGCAGGAATGTTGACCTGCTATCCATCGTCTACGCCTTTCGGCCTCGACTAAGGAACCGGCTAACCCTGGGCGGATTTACCTTCCCCAGGAAACCTTAGGCTTTCGGCGAACAGGATTCTCACCTGTTTTATCGTTACTCATTCCGGCATAATCACCTGTACGCCCCGACACCGCTCCTTACGGTACGGCTTGTATCTGACGTACAGCGCTCTCCTACCACTGCGGCAATCCGAAGATTCCCGCAGTCCATTGCTTCGGTGCAATGCTTACTCCCGTTCATTATCGGCGCAGAATTGCTCGACCAGTAAGCTGTTACGCACTTTTTAAATGGTGGCTGCTTCTAAGCCAACATCCTGGCTGTCACGGCAACTCAACTTCCTTAGTGACTAAGCATTGCTTCGGGACCTTAGCAGATGGTCTGGGTTGTTTCCCTTTCGACCGCGAAGCTTATCCCACGCGGACTGACTCCCGAGATAGTCACACCGGTATTCGGAGTTTGGTTCAGTGGGGTACCCTGGAAAGGGCCCCCATCCAATTCAGTCGCTCTACCCCCGGTGTGTAGTGGCTCGAGGCTATCCCTAAAGATATTTCGGAGAGAACGAGCTATCGCTGCGTTTGATTAGACTTTCACTCCTCCCCACAAGTCATCCCCTTAGTTTTCAACCCAAGTAGGTTCGGTCCTCCACGCGGTATAACCCGCGCTTCAACCTGCTCATGGGTAGTTCACGCAGCTTCGCGTCTACCACTTACGACACAATCGCCCTATTCAGACTCGGTTTCCCTGAGGCTTCCCCGCGGAACGGGTTAACCAAGCCGTAAACGGTAACTCGCCGGATCATTATGCGAAAGGCACGCCGTCACACATTGCTGATAAATCAGCCATAGTGCTCCGACCGCTTGTAGGCGTATGGTTTCAGGTTCACTATCCTCCCCTAGGCAGGGGTTCTTCCCATCTTTCAGTCACCCTACTGAGTTCACTATCGGTTGTCAGAGAGTATCTAGCCTTACGGGATGGTCCCCGTGGATTCAGTCGGGGTTCCACGTGCCCCGACCTACTCAGGTACCTCTCGGGAGGCAACACAGCTGTCGCTTACGGGACTGTCACCCTCTGTGGTCGACCGTTCCAAGTCGTTCTGCTAGCCGGTTGCTTTGTAACTCCTATGTGAGAGGCCCTACAACCCCGCAGAGGAAAACCCCCGCGGTTTGGGCTGATCCCCGTTCGCTCGCCGCTACTGAGGGAATCGAGTTTTCTTTTCGTTCCTCCGGCTACTTAGATGTTTCAATTCACCGGGTTCGCCGCAACGCGCCTATGTATTCAGCGCGTGCTCATTCAGGAATCCCAGGATCAACACTCGTTTGTCAATTCCCCCGGGCTTTTCGCAGACTTCCACGCCCTTCATCGCCTTCTGACACCGAGACATCCCCCATACGCCCTTCGTAGCTTGACCACAAAAATCCAAAACTCTCCATAGTCTCGCTACAAACAACGATCTCTTTTCGAGTATTTCAGTCACGATCGCAAACACGGCCAACCTACCCAACGCCAGCCATCGACCAGCGCCCAAATAGGCCCGCGCTTGCTCTCGCTCGTCGCACTCTCTGATGAAATCAATCAATTCCCCAGACTCAACTCGGCCGCCACTTGCGACAACCTCGCCTCGCCCAACGAATCGCTCGACTCCATCGGAAGATGCCTACTACCTTCACAACCAAATTGTCAAAGAACCTGTCGGCACCCGTTTCGGTGCCCACCATCCGCCGCTAACCATGAAACCACTTTCGCGGCCCACCGCTCGCGTGGACAGAAGTCACGCCCCGCTCTCGGAGCGTGGCTTGCGTCCACCCGACTCACTCAAACCCGTAACGTTACCGACTTCGCGACCAACTGTCAATCCGCCCCGCGAATTTTTTTACCGTTATCGCTTCCAATCTTGCCCGACTCGATCCGTGCCTCCGTGGGCAACCTACCACCCGCCGACATGCCCCGAGTGCCCCGTTCGTCCACCACCGACGTACCGCAATTCTATCCGCCGGTGAAGAAACTGAAAACCCCTGCCACCCATTTCTTGCCACGGGTTCTTGCCGGCCCGCGCCCCAACCATCCAACGCGACACGGCCGGTGGGATTCGCGTCTCAACATCCATCGTCATTCTCAAGCATCGGGGCCAATCGTTTCTTGCCCCCCTACCAACTCGACGCCGCGGCCCGCCGCGTGGGTGGTGAACTTTACCACGTCATCGAACATTGTCAACCGCCCCGCCGAAGTCCAGACGGTTTTACAATTGTTCGGATCTTCTTGAGTAGGCGATGCTTCAGGTTGCGTACATAGGCTGGCGTTTTCTGTATTGCAGTCGCGATTTCAGCAGTGGAATTACCATTGAGCAGCATGTCAAAAAGACGGAGCTCTGAATATGTGAGTTGCTGCTCCAAGGATTTCCGCAAATCACGCACAATAATGGGTGCATTTGGAGTGGCTAATGTCTCTGTCTGCTTTTCCGCTGGCGAGCTCAGAAGTGGGGAATATCGATTTGCCTCTCGTAATGCAGAGAGAATGCGGTATCTTGCACGCTCTGCTGCATTGCGAATATCTTTTTCAGTCAGCAGTCTTGCTTGCGAACTCGGAAGAGCGAGAATCGCATTTCGAAGAACGAGAACCTCAATTGTAAAGAGTGATAAGAAGTCTCCATCGTCCACTCGATATGTCCTCGTCCGTCGCAACTGATTCGCCGCAAAATGGTGGAAGGTCTCAAAAGTAACGCCTACGTCAGCCGTACCTTCGAGTTCTCTCCAAAGGCTCCTAAGAACTTTCTGAGAATCATTCTCCATCTCCATACCAATGAAAATAGGTGAAATGGACCTGCTTAGATACCCTGTCAACGCGAACGACAGCAATTATGTTGATCCAAAATGTTTCTTGAGTCAGAAACCGAGCTTCGGTGGCCAATAGCTCAAATGGAGGGCGACGATCGCGAATCACGGCAAGCAACGACCTGAGTCGGTCAACTGCCGTTCGATCTTGAAGCTGCTGCCAGACATAACTCCATGGCTTCTCTGCGTTGTCGAGCACCTCTTCAAGAGGTACAAGAAGCAATGCCCCCGTATTGAAGGGGGCATGCTTCGCAATTTCGTCACACCAGTTCTCGAGAGCTGTACGGAAATCACTACCATAGGTTTCACAAAGCCATTTCTTTATCTCTCTTGGCACTTGGCAAGAGTTTCTTCGAAAAAGCCATGGCCTACTTCTACTCCCAACCCTCTGGTTCTTCTGATTCCAAACGATCTTGAAGGTCGTGAAGAATCGAAGGGTTCTCAGCAAGGCGACGTGCAACCCTTTCTGCGATTTTCTCTCTCGCAACTTCTGCCGGCGTAACCATTAGTACTTGGTCTCCAATTACCAAAAACGCACCCTCATGGTGCTTCGTAGTCTCGTACAAGTCTTTTGATAAAGCGTTCACTGAATCGTACTTAGATGCATTAATGATGCTCATTGCTGTCTCCTGTTGCTCCAGTTGAGAAACAACTTCGTGCGTTTATTCGTGCTAATTATTCAACCATTAGCTTAACAGGCTAAACAGCGAACAGCGCACCACAAAAATTGATAAACCCCCCCTAAATTATGTAGTCGTGAGCGAACACTACTACCCCCTAACAGAAGTACTCACTATCCATGTTAGTCTGTATTGCGGAACCAATCAACCTAGAAACGGCGATCAGGACGGGTACGCGAAAACGCTCTTCCGAGACAAAGAAGTTTTCAGGTTAATCCTGAACCTGAACGCTAGAAAAGGGAGGCGGAAAACGCAGCCATGCAGCAGTTTGATAGGCTTCGTATTGGTTCGCCTGTTCGATGGCGGCTAACACGTCCTCGCGCCCATAAAGCTGAACCAGCTTGATCAGCCGACGAAGATGAACGTGTGTCTTAAGGGGCCGCGAGAGCAATTTCAAGTGAAACGTCTGGGCGGCTTCCCCGAGACGATCGAACTCTTCTTCAACCGCGGTCTTTCTTTGGCGGCGACGTAGGGTCTTCGCCTCCGGCAGAGGCTCGTCTTGGCAGATCAGCTGTCGCCGCTCAAAACAACGTGTATGACATGCCACTTCCGCGCCCCCAATGGAAAACTCGGGCCGCACCAGGTCCGGCGCGTACCAGCACGGTTTCGCGGGCCTATAGCCTAAGTCCAGCATCCATCAGAAGAGGTGTATTCTAGCTTGCGAGATGCGCAAAAAGAAAGCCGTAAGTCCTTGTGGACTCACGGCTTATGTCGAGTCTTCTTGAGTGGAGCCGATCGGACTCGAACCGACGACCCTCGGCTTGCAAAGCCGACGCTCTCCCAACTGAGCTACGGCCCCTGTGACACGGCAGCAAGGGGGAACGCTTGAGCCGAGCGAAAGTGGGCGCACGAAGATTCGAACTTCGGACCTCGTCGTTATCAGCGACGCGCTCTAACCAACTGAGCTATGCGCCCGGCCGACCCCCGATCTGATCTTACGGGACCCAGGACCTCACCCCACCCGCCCCAATAACGCGTTCATTTTAGGCTCTCGGCGTGATCTGTCAAACCGGGGGCAAATCGAGCTTGTGTTCAAAGGCGGTTTTATCCTATTGTTATCGGCTGGAAGGTGGACACAATCTTAGTGGTTTCTGAAGGATTCTCCGGATTGATGTCCCCGTTGCTGGCCGAACCCCTCGGATTCACCGGCCACGCAGCGGTGAAGTGAAATGTGCGGAGCAACCCGGTCGGTTGCCGATCCAGCCGCCTGGCCGTCCATCCGCGGGGCGGATGGCCGGCGGGGAGCGGGCGTGAAGCACGGATGGCCCCTCATTTTTACGGCTCGAATTCATGGCTCGAAAAGAAGGAATCGTATCTCATGGCACGCGTCTTACGCACACGACATCTCGTCAGCTTGTTCATTCCGCTTGTTGGCTGCTTGCCCACTCTCCTGGGGGCAAAGGAACCGCCGGTGGCCGAGGCTTTGAAGCTCAAACCGGTCCAAGAGGAATGGGTTACTTACGATATTCCCGAGGCGGGCGAGCGCGAACAATGCACGCTTAAACCTTACGAGTCCGATGGCGTTTCGGGCTGGGAAGTGCGGGACGGCGACAATACGGTCCTGCGCCGGTATCTGGACACCAATGCTGACAACAAGGTGGATCAGTGGTGCTATTTCAAGGACGGGGTCGAGGTGTATCGCGATATCGACACCAACCACAACCGCAACGCCGACCAATATCGCTGGCTCGGCACGGCGGGGACCCGATGGGGGGTGGATGATGACGAAGATGGCCAAATCGACCGCTGGAAGACCATTTCCCCGGAAGAGGTGACTGAAGAGGCGGTATTGGCGATGGGCTCCAAGGATGCGGACCGTTTTCGCCTTCTGTTGCTTACGCCTCAAGAGCTGGACGCGTTGGGACTGGGCGAGGATCAGAGCACCCAGTTGACCGAGAAACTCGCGGCCACTCGGGAGAATTACGAGGAGTTTTTGAAAACCCAAGACGTGGTGGGGCCGGACACCCAGTGGGTGAACTTTGGAGGCAAACGGCCGGGCGTGGTGCCTGCGGGGACCAATGGCGCCCAACGGGATTTACACATTTACGAGAATGTGGCGGCAGTGATCGAGGACGGCGATCAGCACGATCAGGTGGTTGTCGGGACGCTCGTGCAAGTGGACGATGTCTGGCGGGTCATTGGCTTGCCCAAGTCGTTTTCCGAAGCTCAGGCCAGTACGGATTCAGGCGGGTTCTTTTTCCAAGCTTCCTTGGCTCGACGGACGTCCGAGCAGGTTCCGGTGACGGGGGGGGTGGACGAAAAAGTCCAAGACTTGATCAGTGAAATGGAACAGATCGACCAGGATTTGCAGACGGCCTCGACGCCCGACCAGCTGGGCCCACTGCACGCTCGCCGAGCGGACATCCTGGAGAAGTTGGCGGAAACCGCGAACAGTGAAGAGGATCAAGCAACCTGGATCCGGCAATTGGCCGACACGGTCAGCGCCGCCGCCCAATCGGGTGAATATCCTGAAGGCGTGGGGCGCCTCGCCGGCCTGTACGATGAGCTGCAAGCGCAGCAGGCGGATACCGAGCTGGTGGCGTATGTGAAATACCGGCACCTCATGGCGGAATATACCGTGAACATACAGCAGCCGGATTCCGACTTCGCTCAAATCCAGGAACAGTGGCTCGGCAACCTGAGGGAGTTCGTGGACGCGTACCCCACGCACTCGCAAGCCTCGGAGGCGATGTTACACTTGGCGATGGCGCAAGAGTTCGCCGGAAACGAGGAGGAGGCGGTCCGCTGGTATGGTCGGATTGTCGAGGAGTTCCCGGCCACGGACGTGGCCAAACAGGCGGGCGGGGCCCGACGCCGGATCGAGTCGGTGGGCGAGCCCCTGGTGCTCTCAGGAGAAGATCGTGATGGTAACGTGGTTGACGTGGAGTCGTATCGGGGCCGAGCCGTCCTGGTTCACTACTGGGCCACCTACGACCCGAAGTGCCGAACTGGCCTTTCCGTGCTCAAGGATATGCAGGCCAAATATGGCAAGGACGAGCTCGCGTTGATTGGGGTCAACGTCGATAGTGAGCGAGCGAGATTCGAGTCCTATCTGGAGGAGAATTCGCTTCCTTGGCCTCAACTTCACGCTCCGGGCGGCCTGGATAGTCCTCTCGCCCAGGCCTATGGCGTCGTTGTCTTGCCCACCATGATCTTGGCGGATCAGGAGGGCAAGGTCGTCAACCGTGATCTGAACGTGGACCAGATCGACGGTGAGCTGCGTCGGCTCTTGCGATGAATTCCCACCGCTTTTCCGAGAGCCGGCATGCGTTCCTCCGACTCCCGGTTGAACGCTGATAAACTTCGAGGGTTGGAAGTCCTCTGGACGGTGAACGGCGAACGGCTGGCGGGGACGGCTTGAAGGTTCGACCCCGCCCGCCCAGCCGCTCCGCGACCCTCTTCCAGGGCTGGTAAACACGGCGCTGACTCGCCGATTTCCGAGCCCGCTCAGCGAGTGAGCGGGGTTTGTTTCATGGAAGCTCATGCGAAGGATGAACGAATCTGATGTCGAGTCTATCTTTGTCCGCCATTTTCTGGTCGACGATGGTGATACAACTACTGGGTTTGGGTTCCTTGGTGGCCGCTCGCGTTTGCCGGACAAGCTGGGGACGCGCGATGTGTCAGCAGTTCTTTGTAATGATGTTAGCGGCGCTGGGACTGATCACGGTGCTTGCCGTGGGCGCGGATAGTGACTCTTGGGTCACATCTGGGGCAACATTGTCGATTATGACGGTTTGCGCCACCGTTGATTTTCGGGGTGACCGCCCCCGTTCCGCCGCGTACTAGGCCCCCGATACGCGGCAATTCACCCTTCCGATCGGGTCTCCCGCCCGCGCAAGTTATTGCGAGAAAACGGCTTTTGCTTTCTTTACCGCCGCGCGTGACCATCGCGGTTTCCACGAACATCGGCAAAATCGAAAAAAACCTACCTTTTCGAGCAGCCGCCTACCGAAACATACAGTACCGAGCAGTTGAATCGGATACCAGAGTTGCGCAGGGGGGCCCGCGAGCAACTCGAGCAGCCGATGCACGGGTGCTGCAATGTTGCCCCCTCCGTCAACCCCAGTCGATCAACCCGCCTCGTTACTGGACAAACAGCACAAGCCGACTACTAGCCCAGACGAAACATCCCAAACTATCCTGCATTTTGTGGTCATAGACGGGTTGCCACGTGACCGATCTGCTGACATAGCCGCGGATAACCGACAAAATCAGGGAGAACTACCTCAGGAGGGGACCCATGCGACGTTTACTTTTCGGATTGGCGATAGCATCCATCGCCGCTCTGTTGCCGTGCCAGGTGCATGCTGGCGACCAACAGGTTGCACAGCGGATCGTGCAGCAGTTGCGGCAACACAAGGCAGACGGCCAACTCAAAGGCTTTGGTATTGATCTCGAGGTCGAAAGCGGCATCGTTTGGCTTAAGGGCCACGTGCAGTCTCAGAAACAACAGGCCTTGGTGATCGATGTCGCTCGGCGAGTGGATGGGGTAGAGCAGGTCATCAACGATGTCGAAATCAAAGCGGCCCCCTCGTCCACCGCATCCCGCTCGAAATCCCGTTCCAAATCCCACGTGCAGCCCGCGTTACTTCGAACCGAAAGCGCCGAAGGCCTGCTCAAGAAGCCGGGTGAGCTGTTGGCGGGATTCCATCAGAGCATGCAGCACGCCCTGCGACCGGGAGACAAAGACTCCAAAAAGCCGGCGAGGACGAAAGCGGATAGGCAGAAGCCGTCCCAAGAACCGAAAGGGCTGCTGACCAGTCTGCGGAGCAGCGTCGAGCGGACCTTCCGGCCGACAGCCACCGACTCGCGGGAACACTCAACGAAGCAGCGGCGGAAGAAGCGGCCCGACGCAAGTCGCGCTGCGCCCTCCCCCCAACTGCCCCAATTAGCCAAAGCCAAATCGGCACGGCCGACGCCAGCGCGACCCACCCCAGCCCAGACCCAATCGACACGGCCTGAACCGGTGGCGACGCGGAAACAAAGTACCGAAACCTCATCCCCCACTCGCGGCGAGACGCGGCCGTCGACGCCCTCTGACGAGCAGTTGGCGAAGACGGTTGTCGGCAAACTGCGTGCTCAAAAAGATCGCGGGATACTGAAAGACTTTGACGTGGACCTCCAGGTCAATGATCGGATTGTATGGGTTTCCGGTCATGTCGCCTCCGAGACGCAACGCAACCTGGTGTTGGACGTGACCCGCCGCGTGCGGGGTGTCAAGAAGGTGGTTAACGATCTGGACGTCGGCGGAGAAGGTACGCCGGCGCAAGTGGTGGCCTCACCAAGCCCCTCCGCCGCCTCCGTGACTCAGGATCAGGAACCGACGCCGGCCGCCAAGAAGCCCACCTCGGCGGGATCGTCAGAGCCCGCGGACATGGCCAACTCGGAGGCGGCCCCCTCACCCTCGCAGGCGCCGACCTCGCAGGCGCCGACCTCGCAGGCGCCGGCTCCGTTCCAGTATGCCCCGACCGGGGCCGGGGGACGGACCCAAGGGGGGCCCGTCCCGTTCGCGCCCGCCCAATCCGCGGCTTATCAGCAGCAAGCGATGGGGCAACCCGTGCCAGAGGTGCCGGCCGCCAGAGGCGCTGCGCGGGCCCGCTTCGATAACCCCACCATGCCCGGTTATGCTTGGCCCAGTTACGCAGCGTATCCGAACTACGGTGCCGTTACCTATCCCCGACAGTACTCCCCGACCGCGTGGCCCTACATTGGTCCCTTCTATCCCTATCCCCAGGTGCCCCTGGGATGGCGGAAGGTCACGTTGGAATGGGATGACGGTTGGTGGATGTTGGACTTCAAGAACCGGTAAGAGTCCAGGTTCTGACCTTCGGATGCTGAAGCAAGCTCCCCTCGCGCCTTCGAGTGCGGGGGGAGCTTCTTTTCATGGCGGCGCGCCTTGGTGTTTCGCGACGCACGCCAGCGCGCATGCCGCCCACCGAAGCCATTTTTCATACCACCCCTGCGAGCCGGGGGCGAATGCGAGATGTCGGGGAATCCAGGACTTTTTTCTGGCAAGATCAGAAAAACCCGCAAGTTCGGCCCAGGTTAACACGATAAGTAGGTCTAGCGACAAATCTCGGCCCGAACGTATGTGAACAACATCAAGGGCGTTCAAGCCGATTGACGGGCCCGGTCAGTTGTAATCGCACGACCGCTCATCAAGTGACCATCAAGGAAGATCTGATGTCCCGAAAGACTTTATCCGCGGCTCTCTGCATCGTCACCGCGCTACTGCTGTTGGGCAGCACCGGATGTATCCGGCCAACCATGGGACCTACACTGCCGATCCCGATCCCCGTCAGCCCCTATGTGCAGGATAGAGAAGAAAGGGAGGCGTGGGCTCACGAGCGGTATGAACGCGTCCCCATTCTGGGGCCCATCACGGCGGGAGGCCCGGCCAAAGCGTTGGATCCACCGAGCGACGATGAGGTCATGGTGGCGTTCGAGAAAGCACGTCCCATTTCTGGTGGCTTGCCGTTTCTGCACGAAATCCGACGAAACAACGTCCGGATCGTCAAGGAAAAAATCGCCGATTATGTCGATCCGCCCCGCTTCGTGCCCATGATCGGGCCGGCCCAATTGCATCACGCACACTATAAATGTACGGTCTACTTTTCGGAAAAGACGTGGGTGGGATGGCCGATCCCCTATTCGATCACGGACGAAGACGCGGTTGAAGTGCTCTACATCGACCACAACCACTTCCACATGGTGGGCAATGTCAAGGGCGGTGGCGGCCCAGGCGGCTGATCCCTTGCACGCCCCCGATCGAGATGCCCACGGCGAATCCGGTTCTGGAATCAAGAGCCGGATTCGCTTTTTTCTTGGCGGCGGGCTTATACTTCAGGCGCTCGGATTTGCCCAGGTGGAATGCTGCTCGACGCAAGTCGTCCTCCCGTGGGGCGGACTCGCGGCGGACAAAGTCATCCGCGACCGGTATATGATGCGGGACGGATGAAACCCCCGGAGTGATGAAACGCCCGGAGTTAGGAAGGCTTGCCGACACCGTTTAGCGGCTGTCACGCCCGTTCCCACCTTTCAACCGGGGGATTCCGATCGACATCGCCCCCGTGCAATCGGGACCCCTCGCCGGAGAGCCCACGCCGAAAACCCGTTGTACAGTCGCTGGAGGAGACCAATGAATCCGGAAGAGTTGCTCCGCCTGGATCGTCATCATCTATGGCATCCGTACGCGTCAATGACGCAGCCGACTCCCACGCTTCCCGTCGTCGCCGCTGACGGGGTGCGTCTGGAACTGGCCGATGGCCGGAAATTGATCGATGGCATGGCCAGCTGGTGGTCAGCGATCCATGGCTACAATCATCCGGCGCTCAACCAAGCCGCTCATCGGCAACTTGACGCGATGTCGCACGTGATGTTCGGCGGCTTGACGCACCCCCCGGCGGTCACGCTCGCGGAACGCTTGCTTGCGTTGCTGCCCACCGGACTTGAATGCGTATTCCCGTGTGATTCAGGATCGGTTGCCGTCGAGGTGGCCATGAAAATGGCGTTGCAGTTCTGGGCGGTTTCCGGATCGCCCCGGCGGCGACAATTCCTCACGGTTCGAAACGGCTATCATGGCGACACCCTACATGCCATGTCCGTGTGTGACCCGATCACCGGGATGCATCGGTTATTTCAAGGTGCCCTGCCGCCACAGGTGTTCGCCGAGGCGCCACCGTTGGGGTTTGATCGCCCGTGGCAAAAGGGGGACATGGACTCGTTCGCCCGCCTGCTTGACGAACACGCCGCCACGCTCGCCGCCGTGATCTTGGAACCAATCGTTCAAGGCGCCGGAGGCATGCGGTTTTACGCTCCCCGATACTTGCAGCAGGTGCGCAAGCTGGCCAAGGACGCCGGCATCCTCCTCATCCTGGACGAAATTGCCACGGGATTCGGTCGTACCGGAAAAATGTTCGCCGCCGAACACGCGGAGATCACCCCGGATATTATGTGTGTCGGCAAAGCGTTGACCGGTGGATACATGACTTTGGGCGCCACCATCGCCACCAGGGCCGTAGCGGAACGGGTGAGCGGCAATGGCCAAGTGTTGATGCACGGCCCCACGTTCATGGGGAACCCCTTGGCGTGCGCCGTGGCTCGAGCGAGCATCGACGCGCTGACCCAATCCCCCTGGCAACGGAACGTGAAACGCATTGAGCGGGAACTAGCCAGCGGATTAGCGCCCAGTCGCGAACTCCCCCATGTGGTCGACGTCCGCGCGCTGGGGGCTATCGGCGTGATTGAACTGGACGAGCCCGTCTCCTTGAACGCCTACCAACGCGCTTTCGTGGATCGAGGGGTGTGGGTGCGTCCCTTTGGAAAACTCGTCTACGTCATGCCCCCCTACATTATCCAGCCGTCCGAACTCGCCGTGCTGACCACCGCCATGGTGGATGTCGTGAAGGCGAATCCTAAATGACCGCGCGTGATTCCGCCACCCGCGTTCGAGCGGTGAAGCCCGAAGCAACGACGAATGCCGAAAGACCAATGACCAATGACCCATGACATTCAACGGTGGCTGGCGGAACTGAGCGAAGGGTTGGAGTCGCTCGCGGCCGCCGATCGTCGGCGGGCGCTGCGGACGGTGACCGCGCTGCCGGCGCACCGGATCCGAATTGGCGACCGGGTGTACATGAACCTGGCCTCCAACGATTACCTTGGTTTGGGGAGCGACGTGGCATTGCAGCGGGCGTTTGCTCGCTCGTTGGCCGATGAAGACGCGCTGGAGCGAATGGCCTTCACGGCCTCCGCCTCGCGATTGTTGGGTGGCGAGCATCCGGCCTTCGAGTCGCTCGAACGGCTGCTTGCGGATGTTTACGGGCATGGTCGCCGGACCCTTCTCTTTGGCAGTGGCTACCATGCCAACATCGGTATTCCGCCGGCCCTCGCCGGCCGCGGCGATTTGATCCTGTCGGACCGCTTGGTCCACGCCAGCTTGGTGGACGGAATTCGACTCTCGCGCGCCCACTCGTTGCGCTACCGCCATAACGACATGGAGCATTTGAGCGATTTGCTGGCGGCAAAGGCTCACCAGGCCAAGCGGGTCTTTATCGTTACGGAGTCGCTCTTCAGCATGGACGGGGATCTGGTCGAGCTGCAGGCGTTGGTCGATCTGAAGCGGCAATATGGCGCTGTCTTGTACCTGGACGAAGCGCACGCGGTTGGCGCTCGCGGTCCCCAGGGGCTGGGCCTGGCCGCGGAGCTCGACCTGATCGATCATGTCGACATCCTGGTGGGCACGTTCGGCAAGGCCTTGGCCTCGGCCGGGGCGTACGCCATCGTGGCACCGCCCGCGCGGGAACACTTGGTCAATACGGCCCGGTCCCTGATCTTTACGACGGCCCTACCACCGGTGATGATACGATGGGCGATGTTCGCGTTCCAGGAGGCGATTCAGGCGGATGAGCGGCGGTCGCGTTTAAGTGAATGTACCCGTGTTTTCCGGCAGGCTTTGGGGGGTGACGGCGTGGGAACGCACATTGTCCCCCTGGTTGTCGGGGAGGACCTTGTTGCCAGGAAACTTTCGCAACAGCTGGGAGAGCGAGGCTATTGGGTGCCGCCCATCCGGCCGCCGACGGTGCCTGAAGGGACGGCGCGCCTTCGGTTTTCCCTGGGAGCGGACATGGATCTCGATCAGCTCGGCCAATTAGCGACCGAAACCTTGCGGTTAAGGGAGGGATTATGAAATCCGTGTGGCTGAAACGCGGCGAGAACTCGCGCGTGCTGTTGTTTTTCGCCGGATGGGGCATGGATGACAGGCCCTTTCGCGAGCTCCAGAGCGACCGATATGATGTTTGCGTCTGTTTCGATTACCGAGATTTGGACGCCATTCTGGACGGACGTTCAGGCTCTTCCTGGCCACGTCATGAGGCTTCTAGTAGCGGCCTGCTTGAGACGTCCGCCACCTACGACACGGTCACGGTGGTCGGTTGGTCGTTCGGATGCGCGGTGGCTGCTCGGATCATGGCCCGGGCCGACTGGCCGGTACGCGATGCGTTGGCCATCAACGGAACGGTCGTTCCCGAGGACGATCAACTGGGAATCCCCAGCCATCGGCTCGACGCCACGGCCCAAGGCCTACTCCAAGGCGGATGGCCCAAATTCGTGCGCCGCATGTGTGTTGAGAGAACCGCCCGACTACACTTTCAAAAACGCGTACCGCAACGGGAACTAGCCGGCGCGTTAATCGAACTAGACGCGCTGCGAAGCCTCGGTACGCCGGAAGTCAGCGGGTTTACGCAGGCGATTGTTGGCTCAAGAGACAAGATTATTTGGCCAGAAAACCAAGAACGATGCTGGCGGCGGTTTGGTGTCCCAACGCGGAGCCTCGACGTGCCGCACTATCCGTTTCACCTGTGGCAGTCCTGGGAAGAGGTACTGGCCCTGGCCCCGCTCTTGTCCCGGCGACAGCACAATCCGTGACCGACAAGGCTCGGCATGCTTCACGACAATGGCATGCTCTATCCCGTAATGGCCGGACTCGACCCATGCTAACCGACTGGAAATCGACCCAGACCCGAAAAAGCCGGGTGGCCCGACAATTCGCGCGAAGCATGCGGACCTACAACGCCGCGGCGATTGTGCAACAGGAGACCGCGGAGCATTTGATCGGCATGATCCACCGCGCCGTGGGGCCTGCTCAGCCTCGAAATGTGTTGGAATTGGGCTGTGGCACGGGACTGTTGACTGCTTTTCTGGTGCGAGAATTCCCGATCCAGCACTTGGTGCTCAACGATCTTTTACAAAACGTGACCACCCTCGCCCGCCGGCGCGCACGCGGTCGGTCAGCGATTCGAGTGGAGCTTCGACTCGGGGATATGGAATGCATTGAGTTGCCGATGAACCAGGATCTAGTGGCATCCAATGCGGTGCTGCAATGGGCTGGGGACCCCATCGCGATGCTCCACCGGATGCAATCCGCCGTGAAACCGAATGGCCTGTTGGCACTCGCAACCTTTGGTCCCGAAAACCTTCGGGAAACGCGTGCGTTAACCGGCTGTTCGTTGCACTACCCTCCCCTGCGTACGATCCAAAGAGAATTGGCACTGGAGAGCGAGGTCTTGGAGTCTCATGAACAGCACCGAACGGTTTATTTTGAGTCGGCCTTCGCCGTGCTGCAACACCTCAAGCGGACCGGGGTTAACAGCCTGGCAAGCGAGCGTTGGTCGCCGCGAGCGGTCAAGGCATTCTGTAATCTCTACGAGTTCCACTTTCGGCGGGAGGAACAGGTGCCGCTGACCTATCACCCCATGCTGATCATAGCGCGGCGGCGCGGAACCGCGGCAAGCGCGCGTGTGGAAGGAAGCCGCTGAACCCGTTGGAGAATCCTCCGAGCCCCGGCCCGCTTCGCACGGCTTCCCCGCCTGTCCGGGTTGAAAAAGCGGGGGGCGAAACTCCCCATGAAACAGCAGCGGGAGCCCCGAGCACACTCAGTACGTCGTGGGGCAGCCAAAAGCCGGAAATCAGGACGCGCGAGGACGCCAATATGATTCTTTTCGTAACCGGCATTGACACGGAAATCGGTAAAACGGTCGCCACCGGCTTGCTGGCTGCATGGCTCCAGGCTCAAGGACATCGTACCATCACGCAAAAGCTGGTCCAGACGGGAGGCCAAGAGGCAGCGGATGACGTCTGCCATCATCGCCGTCTCATGGGGATTGGCCCCCTGCCCGAAGACCAGCAGGGGCTGACGTGCCCGGCGGTCTATCCGTTTCCCGCCTCGCCGCACCTGGCCGCGCGCCTGGCTGGAGAAGTGGTTGACATTCAAAGGATCGTGGACTGCGCCACTCAATTGGCCGCGCGCTACGAATTCGTGCTGGTCGAGGGCGTTGGCGGCCTACTCGTTCCCCTCACCCAGGACACCAAGGTCATCGACCTCATCGCCAGCCAAGCGTGGCCGGTGGTTCTGGTCACCGCTCCACGCTTGGGGTCAATCAACCACACCTTGCTGTCGCTGGAAGCCATCGAGGCACGTGGCCTTGAGCTGGCCGCCGTCGTCTACAATCTGCATTACCCCGCCGCATCCGAAATCGTCGCCGATACCAGGCGGGTGGTGCAAAAGGCCCTTGTCACGATGGGCCACGCCGCACCCATGATTGATCTGCCATCCGAGGCCGGCCCGGGAACCGCCGTCCCGGGGCCGACCGCGAGTTTGCAATGGCTGTTACAGTACGCGGGACCTTCTCACGGGCCGTAGCTCGGCGGGTCTGCCCGGAGACCGTGGCTAAGGTGAGGAAGAATTTAACAGCCCGTAACAAAACCGAGTTCTCGCTTCCAATTCCCCGGCCGCGACGGTTCAGATTATTTGACCCCGCCCCAACCCGCCGCTATCCCGCTCTCGACCCCGCTTCCGTAGATTACATCTCGGCCCCCGCCCCTTGTAGTGGGACGCAGTGGTGAGTTCTTGGGGCACGGAATAGGGACGATGGCGGCCAAAAATGGATTCGCACATGACATTCGTGGCGCGGGATCCCTGGCACGATCCTTTGCACGGCATGGAATGCATGGTAAGCTCTGGAAAGTCAGGCCAGCGAAGGCGTGCTCGCACTGTAGCTTTCAGTTATGTCCAAACAGGTATGTCCAAAAATGACTTGCCGCGTTCCCCGGGGAATCGGCATCTTCTGGAATCCTGACCTTCGGGACCGAGGTGTTCGAGGGACGGTTCGAATCCTGACGGGGAGGTGGGCCATCGCCGCTGTGTCTCGCGATTCGTTCATTGTCGCGAGCAACGAACTCTGCCTCGTTTGTGCCGTTTGGTGAGGATCGCAGTTGGCTCATGTTGCCGGAACGGAGGCAAACGTCATGTGCTCCCTGTACGGCGGGCCACACAGCAGTTCTTGACGACCTTCCTCGGCACGAGAGCATTTGTCATGAATCATTATGGAGCACCTCTGTGGGCGAGCGCCCTGCTCTTGACCGCCCTGGTCTCGACGACTCATGGTGATTTCACCTACGCCTGGACCGAGTATTCGCTGGAGTGGATCACGGATGCGGCCAGCGCGATTGCGTCAGGCGAAATCACCGCATGCAGCGAGGAGGGACGCTTCGAGTGCCGCATCCAGGCCGTGCTGAAAGAGCGCGCGGATCTTGCCTTGCAGGTGGGCCAGACGGTTGAAGGGCCGTGCCTGGGCCGTTCGGTTCATCATGAACACGGTGAGGGTGTCGGCTCCGGCCGGTTAGTGATTGCCGCGTCTGGATTGGGCATGCCTGTCTATTCCGAGCCGTCGAGCTATCCCGGTTCGGGCCGCGCGTTCCCCCCAAAGCCGCTTCCCCGGGTTGGCCGCAAGAAGAACTGGGGCCCGGGTGATCGCGTGGTGCTCTTCTTCGGCCCCGACGTCCGTCAGATCATTCAGATTGTCAACCTGGACCGGCCGGTTGGCGCGAGCGTGGATGAGCATGGGCGTTGGCTGGCCGCCGACCTTCACGGGAAACTGATAGTAAACCCGGACGAATTGATGCGGCGGCTCAAAGCCCGCGTCGCCGAAGGGCGGCAATCGATGCCGGATGGGACGCCTCGAGTATGTTCTCACGGGTTCTACTATTGGCCGTCCCGATCCGAACTCGACGGCCACCATTACTACTTCATCTTCGCGCCACCTGATCCGTGCTTCAAAGACATCTTGTCCGACGCGATGAAACCGGAACTGATCCACTACGCCACCCACGGGGGCGAACTGGGAGTACAGCCGCCACGGGCGGCCCTGCCTCCGTCACATACCATTCACGCCAGGATCGCGCTGAGACGGATGGCGATCTGGTATTGGTTCTACTCCGGCCGAACGCCCCAGCAGTACGCCGGGGACCGGCAACGGGACTTCGATCGGGCCTTGCGCTACTTTCGCGGTCATCACGAGAGGCGGCCGCGTCAGATGAGTGCGGTTCGGATGCACTGCCGCAACTACCCTCACGGCTGGCAATGCGTGATTTCCGACAGCGGCCGCCACTTTGCCTTGATCGACCGCCACTATGTCCATCTCTACAATCTGAGCGCCGAGCGTCCGCAAGCGGCTCGTCCGCTGTACCGCGCCGACACGGTGGATAGACGCACGAGCCGAATAACGTTCAGTCCTGGTTCGGG
Source organism: Planctomycetota bacterium (assembly GCA_051745935.1). Classification (GTDB taxonomy): domain Bacteria; phylum Planctomycetota; class Planctomycetia; order Pirellulales; family Pirellulaceae; genus JBNJEM01. Next base: position 9,382 of record JBNJEM010000015.1, on the reverse strand, counting down.
CTACCTGGCTTATAGTGAAGCGGACGGCGGCGTGGCCGTATACGACTTGGCGAGGCGCCGCGTGTTGTGGAAAGCCCAATTTCCGCTGTCCGATTCCGGACCGATCGAATGCACGCAATTGTGTTTCAGCCCCGACGCGAAGTATCTCGTGCAGGTCGTCGCTCGCAGGAAGCCGGGAAGGCGGTTTCGTTCCCTTCGTTTCGACCGGAAGGTTGTCCACGGCTGGGATGTGCCAACCGGGCGCTGCGTGTTCGCGCCGTACGACCAGTGGCAGCAATGGCTCCAAATCGTCGGGTTTCACAAGCAAGACTTCCGGCTGATTCGGCTGACCAATCCGGAGCGGGAGCGAGCATGGCCGAAAGACGTGAGCGACTTGGTATGGAATTTGGAGACCGGTGAGACGGTGGCCGATCCGCTGGACGCGGACGACTGGGAATCGTGTCCATTACCGCCCCGAACCTATTCTCTGCCCACGGGTGTAACGAGATGACGCGGGGGCGTGCGAGAGGTCTGCCGAGGGCCTTGAAGGCTCGGTTGACCGCCTCTGATCGGCCCAAGGTAGAGCACGCGTTTCGCTGTCTCAAGACAGTGGATCTCAAGGTGCGTCCGATCCGTCACGGGTTAGCGGATCGCGTACGCGCTCATGTATTCCTCTGCATGTTGGCGTATTACGTGGAGTGGCAGATGCGTGCCAAACTCGCTCCTATTGTGTTCGCCGACCATGAAAGAGAGGAGGCCGAGGCCCAACGGGAATCGATCGTGCGACCAGCCCCTCGTTCCGAGGCTGACACTGCCAAGGATACGACGAAGCGTACGGACAGCGATCTGCCGGTTCATAGTTTTCAAACCTTGCTGTCAGACCTCGCCACCCTGGCCAAAAACCTCATCCGGATTGGAAGCCAGGACTGTGAATTCCACCAACTCACCACGCCCACGACTTTGCAGGAGAAAGATCGAACAGACGTTCTCAACGCAGCCGGCAAGCTGGCTTGCGGTCTACAGCAGTTCATGGCCGGCGCTCGAAAATTCAACCTCTCTGAACTCGCTCGCGACGATCTGATGGCCGCCAACAAGGAAACGGCGGAGGCGAGCGGGATTCCCTACATGTTGGAGGCGCAGGACGAAAGTGCCAAGTCGGTTTTAACGGCTTAGGGGCTGCCGCGGACTAAGTTGCCGATTTGGGCGCCCCGAAATCGGTAAGTTATTTTGCAGCGGTCCCTTAGCCATGGTCGTCCTGGACAAAGATCCCGGCGAGCAACCTAACTGGACAGCGCCACTTCGCGGCCATGAACGGGCATAAATCGTATTTCTCTCGGGAATTCACGCCACCGGGCCTGTCCCGATGGCGGCAAGACTTTGCGATAAAACGGTTTACGGACTTCAATATCCTGAAAGTGGCGCTGTCCAACTAACCTACCCAACGCTGTCGGACGCCGCGCGTCCACCGTTCCGCTCCGGTCGCCCGCGCTGGTTGACCCACTGGCCGTCAGCGGCCGAGGCAAATCAACGTACTCTCTTGCGTGGCGACGAACAGCCGGCCGTCGGCGGCGGCCATGCCGTCCCAGATGGGCGCCGGCAGTTCGCGCTCGGCCAGACGGCTGCCATCCTCGGCCGACACCATGGTCAGGCCGCCCTCGCTGCCGGCCACGAACAGCGTGTCGGCGGCCGCAAGGAGGGCCACGATCTCGCTCTGGGAAGCCTGCTTGGGCGGAACGCGAACTTGCCATGCGGCCTCGCGCGCCATGCGGTCGCTACGATACACCTCGCCTTCTTCGTTGCGTGAATTGGTGCTTTGGGCCCAGCCGGTCATCCAGGTGCGTTTGAACTGCTCGGCGCCGGCGGGGTCGAAGTCGCGGCGGTAGAGCGTCCGCATATCGTGCATCACGCCGAATACGGTCCCATCGCGAAAGGCCACCAAGGGGCGCATCGAGGGTTCGCCTCCGGGAAGCCGGGGTTGATGCCGCGGCGCGTAGGTCCACGAGCCGCGTGGTACCACCACACTGGAGCCGTTCTCGTTCAGCAAGGCGAACGCCTCGGGTGCCTTCAGCTCCATTTCGCCCGTGTCGCGATGGAACAACCATCGGGACATGGCCACCGCGTCGCCCTCCCGGTGCAGCAGATCGATGTTGTCGAACTCCAGCGCGTTGCAGGCGTACAGCATGGCCCGAGGGAGCTGGCCGTCCGGCAGCCCGTAGTCGCGGAAGTGGACGGGCGAAAGACTGTCCACGCGGCGGACCCACCGAACATCGCCGGTGGCCGTTTCGACGGCAAACACAAGGATGCCCCCGTCGGCCAGGGCCTGGCGTCCCGCCGCGAAATAGACCAGGTCGTCGACGGCCAGCACGCTGCCCGCCACCGGCCAGGGCGACTCGATCTGCCCGTACGCAACGATCTGCTCGTCGCCAGGCGCCGCGCGTCGTCGCCACACCAGTTGGCCGTCATCGGCCCGGAGGGCATAGACCCATCCGGCCTTGGTCCCGAAGAGGCAAAGCCCATGGTGAATCGTTGGGGGCGTGTCGACCCGGCCCTGGACCGTGGCGCGCCACCGGACTTGGCCGCTGGCCGCGTCGAGGGCCACCACTTCGTGCGCGTCGGAGCGGGCGACGTAGACCAGCCCGCCGGCGATCACCGGCGCGGTCATCGGCCCGCGCACAAATGGGTTTTCGCGCCAGTCCCGGGCGATGGGCCCTTCCGGCCGCGAGCCCAGTTCGGCCGTCCAAAGCGTGTGGAGTTCCGCCGGGACCTCGGCCGGTGTCCCGGCGCTGCGCCAAGCATTGTGCCGGTATGTTGGCCACTGGTCGGACGATGGCCCTTCCGCCGAGGCGGGTGCCTCGACGCCACGTTCCAACGGGAACTCGACTGTCTCGAGTTCGTCGGGCAAGCCGCCTTCCGGCGAGGCAGGCGCCAGGGCCACGTAGCCACGGAGCATCGGCCAGCACACGCAATGCTTCGGGCAAGTGTAAATCAGTCCATTGGCCGGAATCCAGCCGGCATCGCGCCCGCAGGCCGCCTTGGTGATGCGGTGCCCGTCCAGCAGGTCGCCGCTGTCCAAATCGGTCAGTTCCAGTTCGCCGGAGAACATGAATCGCGACGTGGCCACGGGTGGAAAGCAGTGGGTTTCAGCGGCGGGGTGGCTCCGGACGACCTCTCCGGTGCGCGGATCGAGCGCTTCGCACCGCAGGCGCTTGAGCACCCAAAGCAGATCGTCCGAAAACATCGCCCGCGATTGTTTCTTGTGATTCGTGCCCGGAACGAACTCGTGGCTGAACAGAAGCTTTCCGTCGGCCGCCGAGACCAGGTGAATGGCATTGCCCGCCTTTTCGTCGGCCAGGGTCGAAACTTCCAGGGCCAGGCTGCCCTGGTGGACGACCGTGCGGCGCACCAACGGAAGCCAGGGGAACTCGTCCTGCCCACGCCGCCATCGCACCTCGCCGGTGGTCAGTTCAAGGCTTGCGGCGGCCATCGGCTCACCGCGGCGCGCGGCGCCTTCGAGAAAGAACACGGCGCCGTCGCCCGCGACCGGATACTGCAAGTCCGATATCTCGCGGCGCCAAAGCAGGCTGCCCGACTCGGCATCGAGCACGCGCGCGGTTTGGCCGTCGATGGCCACAATTCGGCCATCGATAGCGAGAATCTTCTCAGGGGCGCCCGCTTCCAGGTATTGTTGCGCGGGCTCGCCGTTCGCCGTGTCGAGGGCCAGCAGTTTGCCCTCGGTCACGACCAGTAGCCGCTCGCCGCACGCCACGGGCTGTACCGACCCGGGGACATGCCGGTATCCGTGGTTCCCTCGGGCGGGCGAGGGATTGAGTTCCCGCTCCCACAAGCGGAGCCCATTGAACGCGTCGCGGGCCCAAACCCCCCCGTAGAACATGCGGCCGGCGGCACTGACCACGTTGCTGATCTCGACCGAGGGCCCCGCCACCCACCGGACCCGCTCCGGCGGCTCGACCATCAGGTCGTCCGACACGGCATTTCCCCCCGGGCCGTGTCGGGCGTGCGTCCACTCGTCCATTTCGGCGGGCCGGGGCTTCTCGCCGATTGCCCACGCGTTAGCGGCGGCCCCAAGCACTTCGGGCCGCAATCCGGCGGTCTCCAGGGCGTTTGCCTTGCCCGGAGGCGCAAGCGCCACTCCGCGCGGCGCCAGCACTCGCCGCACCTCGGTCATCGCCGTTTCCGCTCCCTTCCCAACGATGACGGCATTGGCTAGATTCTCCGCGAACGGCAAGCGCGCTCCGGCAGGATGAGGGGCCACGGTCACGAGCCCGTAAAGGTCCTGCTCCCGAATCCGTCCCCGCGTCTCTTCCGCCTTCTCCGCATCGGCCTCGAGTACCTGCACCAGGAACCGCCCGGTGCGGCCCAACTCGATGGCCGCTTCCGCTTGGTCGCTGCCGATGACCACGCACAGACCGCCGGCAAGGCGGGCATGCGTCGTGATCAATTCGGCAGGCCCCGGCGTACCGGCCGCGGCAACGCGTTCCGCCGCATGGGCCCCTGAAAGGCATGTCCAGGCAATCGCCGCAATGCATACCCAGCTCCCGCTCGCGATTCTCATCTTTTTTACTCCTTGTTGGACATTCACGGTGGACAACCGCCGCACTCCGAGCTGGAACATTCCCGCGCGGACGCCACGCGTCGAACGGCGCTCAGCTTGCGCCAAAACACGCCCGGAACTCACCAGTCCAGCCGTTGATACTAAGCGCCCCTGTGCCAATAAGCAAGAGAACCGCGCGGCATACAAGCACGGCATCCATTCACTGCACCACGCGCTGCGTTCGCCGCGCGTTTCTTTGTGGTCGGGATCCGCTAACCGGCCAACACTATCTTTCAGGCGGTTGGATTTGTCCAAGTGGAAAGCTGCCCGGCGCAGGCCGTCCTCCCGTTGGTCGGACTCGCGGCGGACAACGTCATGCGCGACCGGTATACCTGGCGACGCGACTGGATCATGCTGCGCGAAGCACAGCTGGCGGGGCTGTTCACGATCGACATTGAGTTTCGCAGCGAGATGAGAAACCCCTTGCACGTGGTGCTTCGGCCCTGTCCTCGGGCGGCCAAGCGATTGTCCGCGACGGAGGTGGCTCGGCGGTGGCTGACCATCACGAAGCTGGCATACCGACGGTGAAAAACAGGGTGAAAATCAGGATGTCTTGGGAGCGTGCTGCGCGAAGCACAGCTGGCGGGGCTGTTCACGATCGACATTGAGTTTCGCAGCGAGATGAGAAACCCCTTGCACGTGGTGCTTCGGCCCTGTCCTCGGGCGGCCAAGCGATTGTCCGCGACGGAGGTGGCTCGGCGGTGGCTGACCATCACGAAGCTGGCATACCGACGGTGAAAAACAGGGTGAAAATCAGGATGTCTTGGGAGCGTGGGAGCGACGCAAAATTGTAGCGGCGAACGTGAACCACCACGGGACAAGCCCGTGGCATCCATGCGGGCCTTGCGGGTCCAGGTCATGTAGCGGCACCCGTGAACGGCTGCCCCGGGCGATTTGGAGGCACGTTGAATTACGGGGGGGGGCTTTTTGAAGGACACCTTAGCTCAAGGGTTTCCCGGCATCCAGAATGTTTGGGAACCGCGACGAGCGTGACGCGTGCATTCTTACGCTTACCGCACAAACAACGGCCTCCAAGTGATATTGTTTTGCCTGTCTCGCGCTTGCTGCTCCCTTTCGCTAGCCCGAGGTGCGGGTGCGTCTCGCCGGGCGTCTGGCGGCACAAGGTCTGCTCAGGTAGAATACGCGAACTGAGAGCGCCATTACCGAAGTGGCCACGAAGATGCACGAAAGACCGGACAGGCATGCCCGGAGTTGTATCTGCCGTCTTTTAGTGTTTCTTCGTGCTCTTGGTGGCTATTTTCGGCTTTCGAGACACTCTGCGTTCTCACTTTGATTCGGATTCTGGACCGGTAAACGGCAGGCGATTCCACGACTGGGGGAGCGTGATGCCAGTGCACGATTGGACACGGGTCGGCGACGGAACCTTCCACGATTTTCATTACTCGTGGGTGCTGGAAATCAAACGGGCTTTGAACCGCGGGCCTCTTCCGAGTGGGTACTACGTGATGGCCGAACAGCTTGGTGGCGACCTGGGCGCGCCGGACGTCTTGACACTCCAGGCGGCGGACGTGACGCCGGAGCCGGAAGGAGGTCTTTCGGGAACCAGCACGCTAACAGAAACGCCCCCGCGCGTTCATGCCCGAACAACGATCGAGCGGGATCTCTATGCACGCGTGCAACGGGCGCTCGTCGTTCGCCACGCCAGCAACGACCGTATCGTGGCAATGATCGAAGTCCTTTCGCGGGGGAACAAGTCGAGCCGGCACGCCATCCGATCATTCCTGGACAAAGCGATAGCAGCTGTCGACAGTGGAGTCCATCTTCTGCTGGTCGACGTTTTCCCTCCAGGACCGCGTGACCCGCATGGTATCCATGGGGCCGTGCTCGGTGAGATAGGGACCGAAGAGTATGTGCTGGGACCCGAGCGTCCACTGACCGCCGCAGCCTACACGGGTGGCGTTGTCGTCGATGCTTATGCCGCACACTTCGCCGTCGGAGAATCAATCCCCGATATGCCGCTCTTCCTGACCAGAAACAACTACGTGTCCGTGCCGCTCGAGCGAACGTACATGGCGGCGTGGCAGGATGTCCCAGCGCGCTTTCAAGAAGGACTCCTCGCCTCGCCCTGAAACTCGGTGAGAAGCCCTCCTCGCCAACGTTTGTCGCGGAATCGCGCTCGGACGTCTGGCACGCTTCTGAAGGAGGAATTGCACGTTTGAACGGTTCGGGCGGACGGCAAGCCGCAGACGTTAAGAAAGAGGACACAGTCTATGTAATCATTTATGATTGTATGACCACACGTCTTCCGGTGTGTTCAAATCAGGCATCCGGAACCTATAGCAAAGCGTTGCCTCTACGGAAAACGCCGATCGCAAGCGGAGCCAGTGCCCCGGATGACTCGGAGACGCGCTGAATTACAGACGTCGTTCTTGAGTGATCGCATACACAGGGGGAGGATCACCTGCCAGCTACATGAAGCGCCCACTATGCCGATTGTAGCCTCGCCATGCACCTATTTCCCGCGGTGATGGTTTGACGACGTGGCCAGTGTACGCGGCGTGACATAATGAATCGGTTATCGTGCTTTCCGAGTCTTAGGCTGGAAGATGCGTGCACGTTTCGCGTGAGCGACCAACGGGAGCGGACCATTTGTGTGCGGTTTCCCGATTTGGTTGGCGGCCCTGCCGCCTTAGGCGAACGGTACGGAGGTGTAAGCCAAGCCGCGATCTCAAAAGCGGTTCAACGCGCTGAAGTTCGTCGCGACGAACAGCGTCGTTGGAAGCAGAGACTGTCTCGACTGGAAGACTCTCTTCGATTCGGAGAACACAACTGCCGAACCCGGCAACCCCGGCGCGCGAACGAGCGCGATAAGTTATTACAGTCCGTAACAAAACCGAGTTCTCGCTTCCAAAACCCCTTGGATTGCGGGACATCCGCATGGTTTTGTCATGGGTTCTAAGTCAAGACCTGATTCCGCGTGATTGGCGGTTTGTAAGTCATGAGGTGCCCCCGGTACGCCTTTCCGATCACCTGCCCGTAATTGCCGAGTTGGAAAACTCGCGAACGTCGCTTTACTCTTACCAAACCCTCGACGCGGCAAGTAGAACGGCCAACAGCGCCCGTGATGGTGCCCCCTAACGCGACATATTCGTCATTCGTGCTTCGTCATTCCTTCGTGTCTTCGCCATTCGAGCTTCGGGCGTCGTGCTTCGGGATTCATTCCGGTGAACGAATGTTGCCAAATCACGCTCCATTCACGCTGGATCATCCCCGGGTATCTTGCCTCCGCCTGGTATCCTGCGTTACTCTGGGGTGGAAGCTGGTCCTGAAAGTGCCTCTTTGGGCGATATCACTACCGTGAGTGACCATCGGTTGTTTCCCGTGGCGTGGCGGCTGATGCGAGCCGTTGGGCCGTGGGCCGGTGGCGGCTCGCGGTTGGCCGGTGGTGTTGTGATGTTTTGGAGCCTAAGGCGGCAGAGCCGCCAACCCAATAGGGAGACCGCGGCGGGATGGGGAGCTCCCGTTGATCGCTCGCGTCAAGGATGCGCGCGCCGTGCGCGCATGTTACGTCCCAAGACTTTAAGACTCTAGCGTGGGGAATATGCGATGCTGGATTTATACGATCGAATCGAGGCGGCGGTGGCTGTTATTCGGCACCATTGGGATAAGCAGCCACGGGTTGGGATCATCTTGGGAACCGGACTGGGGAATCTTGTCGAGCAGATTGACGTGGAAGCCACCATTGAATACGCAAAGATCCCCCATTTTCTCAGTTCGACGTCGATCAGTCATCGTGGCCGACTGGTCTGCGGCATGCTGCACGGGGTGCCGGTGATGGCCATGGAAGGCCGGTTCCACATGTACGAAGGGTACTCGCTCAAGGATATCACGCTACCGGTGCGCGTGATGAAAGCTTGCGGTGCCGAATTGTTGATCGTCTCCAACGCCTGTGGTGGCATGAACCCTTATTTCCGGGCGGGAGACATCATGGTGATCGAGGATCACATTAATTTCATGGGCGACAACCCGTTGATTGGCGTCAATGACGATCGGCTTGGCGACCGGTTCCCCGACATGTGCGAGCCGTATGATTTGAAGCTCATTGACCAGGTCATGGAGGTCGCTCGCAAGGAAAACATCGTGGCCCACAAGGGCGTGTTCGTGGCCGTGGCGGGACCGAACTTGGAGACCCGGGCGGAGTATCGCTTCCTGCGCGCAATTGGCGCGGACGCGGTGGGAATGTCAACGGTTCCGGAAGTGATCGTGGCCGCTCACAGTCGCATGCGAGTGCTCGGCTTGTCCATTATCACTGACCGTTGCCTGCCCGATGCGTTGGAACCGGTTGACATCGAGTCGATTATCGCCATTGCCAATCAGGCTCAGCCCTCTCTGACCAAATTGGTGGTGGGCGCGATGGGCAAACTCGAGGGCTCTGGTACATAGCTCGCGCGGAGCCCACCGGGCGGCGGGCAAAAGAGGGTTCATTAGTCCCATAATGGCAAACTTTTGCAAGGTGTTTTGGATTTTCGCCGGGGTAGCCGTTGAGGGGTGCCGCCACACGGCCCTGGACACGCAAGGCCCGGGTGGATGCCACGCGGTTAGGAGTGCTTGGCTTTAGCAACGAAGGTAACGATCACCAGGGTAAGCTCGGGGCATTTGCGGGCCTTTCAGCAACTTTTCGCCAGCGATCCGCGGGTTCGCCGCTACAACCGAGGACATGGATTGGAGACTTAGCGCCGCGTTCAGGGTTTTGTAAAGCGGCTGAAGGTGGTTGACGATGAACGGGAATTCTCAATTGCGGCTCAAGAGCGGTCAAAGGGGCAAGGCGCG
>JBNJEM010000014.1:0-31070 GCA_051745935.1 Planctomycetota bacterium | reverse complement strand
TCACGGGTTCAAATTCGATCCACCTGGACACGACCTGAAACCAGGGCTTTTCCAGCGTCTGGGTCGTTCGAAGGGCGCGAAACGCTTACACTTTGAGGTATAATGATTAGTGGTGGATAATCTGGACAGCGCCATCCTTGCGGTTCGCCCACCAGCCGCTGGGCACGAGTCGCGTCATGAGGCGTTGTCGCATTGGAAACGAGGACAGGTGGTACCATGCCCAATCCATTACGAAGGATCCCGTCGGTCAACGAACTGTTGGAAAGTCCCCCCTTACGACACTTGGTGGACCGTGCAAGCCATGGGGTGGTGGTCTCCGGCATCCGAGAGTTTTTGAGTGATTTGCGATCGGAGATCCAGTCGACCGCCGCGGACGGTAAACTGCCGTCCCCCAGCGAGCTGGCGGAACGTATTGCCCGCTGGATTGTACACGGTGAACAGCCAACGCTCCGCCCCGCCGTCAACGCGACGGGCATCTTGCTGCACACGGGGCTGGGGCGGGCTCCGCTGGCTGAACCCGCCATTTCCGCCATGGTGGACGTGACACGCAACTACGCCAGTGTGGAGTTGGACCTGGCCACCGGCACCCGGTCGTCTCGCTGCGTGGCGGTGGAACCGTTGCTGCAAAAACTCACCGGGTGCGAGGCGGCAACCGTCGTGAACAACAACGCCGGCGCCACGCTTCTCACGCTCGCCGCCCTGACAGGGGGGCGAGACGTGCTGGTTTCACGGGGCCAGCTGGTTGAAATCGGTGGAAGCTACCGATTGCCCGAGGTGATGAAAACGAGCGGATCTCAGCTCAAGGAAGTGGGAACAACCAACAAGACCCGGATCTCGGATTACGAAGAAGCCATCACTTTCGAAACAGCCGCGCTGATGCGCGTTCACGCCAGCAACTTCGTCATTCAAGGCTTCAGTGAACAAGCGTCACTCCATGATTTGGTTGCGTTGGCAAAACAACGGGATCTGTTGATGATCGACGATATTGGCTCCGGCGCCCTGTGGGATTGCGAGCGGTACGGCATCTCCGGCGAACCTCGCCCGCAAGATAGCGTTCGGGCTGGCGCCGATATCGTCCTGTTCAGTGGCGACAAACTCCTGGGGGGGCCACAGTGCGGGATTATCTTGGGTAAACAACACCTCGTTCATCAGATCAGCAAACACCCGCTCGCTCGCGCGCTTCGCGTCGACAAAATCACCCTGGCCGGGCTCGCGGCCACCCTGCAACTCTATAAGGACCCCGAACAGCTCGAACAAACCCTGCCGCTCCTGACGCTCCTTGGCACCCCACTCGATAACTTGAAGAATCGCGCCGAACGTTTGGCGCCACAGCTCGCCGATGCAGCCGTGATTGCAACCGCCGACCCCATTGAGGAGACCGCCTATCTCGGCGGCGGCTCGATGCCCAACCAGCATATCCCGACGTGGTGCGTGGCGCTCAAACCCGAGACGGAAAATGTTGACAGCTTGGCCACTCGGCTCCGCAACGGACTTCCACCGGTCTGCGGTCGCGTTCAAAACGACGCCCTCTTGTTGGATCTGCGCACCGTCTTTCCAAGACAGGATGGTCAAATTGTCCAAGCACTACGCGCGTTGTCGGCGGAGAAAGCAGAAAAAGCAGAATCCACTGAAACCGATTCCGATTCCCCAGACCCGCGATAAGACGCAAACGCATGGGACGAACCAGCGGCCATGACGCCGGGGCGGCCGCAGGGCTCCCAGTTGCTTGGCCTGTCCGATAAGTCCTTGTAACCGCTTTTAGGACGTCTTGTATCCTGGCTCATCTCGCCCGCGCGTTGGACCGGCAAGGATCATGACGGCGGCCTGCGCGCTCTCCACGGGCTTCTTCAAACCCTGACCGCCCCGGAAAGCCTTACTTCAGTTCCCTAAAAAGTTACCAATCTGATACCATGTCATTCGCCATGAAGCTCCCCCCTCCGCGTTGGGAGGGCAACGGGCCGGGCAAATCCCAGACCCAAGAACCAAAAATGGGGCAAGACCCCGTCCACTGGTCCTCGAATTATTATCACGCCACAGCCCCCCACGGAACGGCCCCGGCAGACGACCCTAGACACGGGCTTTCAAAATGACGCGGCTCGACTGCCCCTCCCCCACATACCATAGCCTTGAACCACCCGAATTGACGGTTCAAAACCCGTTGGCATTGGCATAGCCTGAACGGAGTTATTTTCGCATTTACCCCATTTACCCCCTTTTTGTGACACAATCTCTATTGGTGATACTGGGTTCTTTCATGGCTGGTTCGCGCGGGTTCAAGCCGATTCGATGTTTCGTGGTCTCTCTGACCATCCTCTCGTCGTTGGCGGCCGCGGCGTGGTGCCAGGATGCAAAGTGGCTGCCGCGGCAGCGAACGCATGGATGGGCCCGGTTCCGTCTTGGAGCCTGGAAAAAGGTTCGCGTCCACAACGCCACGTTTGATGAGGACGGGCAGCGGGTACGATCCAGCACGACCATCACTCGCACACGCGTCACGCGTCTGGGGCGGCGTTCATTTTCGCTATCGGTCTCCACGATCGTGAATGCGGCAGGGCAACGGTTTGCCTCCGAACCTCAGGTGATTACCAAGGAATTGGCTCCCCACGTCGTATCCTCGGAAGTTTTGCGGACCGATACGGTAACCATCAACGACCAACAGTACCCGGCCCAAGTCATTGAATTAGTCACCAAAAATGGCACAACGCGGGAAACAAGCACCCTTTACTACAGCCCCGGCACCACGCCGTCGATACTCAAGCGAATCACCTCGTCGGTTGATACGGAGGCCCCCGAGGTGGAGACATCGACGGTCGTGAAGGTGGACGAGCTCGACAAGGAACGGGTTGTGCTTGGCAAGACCCTGTCCACGTGGTCGCTTACCACGACCATCAAGAAGCCAAATCGCAGGGTGACAATCCAGGAAATTCACTCCGAGGACATTCCGGGGGAAGTGGTCTCCCAAGTGATTGAGGAACACGATGCCGACGGGAAACTGACCAGCCGCAAAGAAGTTGAACTGCTGGGATACGGCTGTGGGCGCCGCCGCTTGTTCCAACGTCGCCGATAGCCATTCTGATCGATATTTGTTTTCCGCTGCTTGGTCCTTTCGGTCCCTGACGTCCTTGACTCGACGCGGGCAAGGACGCACGGCGCAACAAAACGGGCCACAAGGACTTAAAGTTTTTCGTAACCGTTCACGGGCAAAAGACTGATATCCGCAGGCGTTCGCGCGTCCGTTGCACATACTGAGGCGACTTTTCTAGGTGCAAATGCCACGGGCTTGTCCCGTGGTTCGTTACGTTCCACGCTACCGACGGGCAAGAGTGATGTGTCTGGCCGGTGTGTGTAGCGGCGAGCGTGAACCACCACGGGACAAGCCCGTGGCATCCATGCGGGCTTTGCGTGTCCAGGCCGTGTGCGGGCTTTGCGTGTCCAGGCCGTGTGCGGGCTTTGCGTGTCCAGGCCGTGTGCGGGCTTTGCGTGTCCAGGCCGTGTAGCGGTACCCGTGAACGGCTACAGTTTTTCCTCACCCCAAGCTTGCCCTGGGGATGGTTACGTGCGTGGATGGGGTAAAGACAGAGCGAGCGGCTTGATTTAGACTGAGGAGCCATAACAAAACCACGCCGGTTTGTTTTCCCCCAGGGACTTTTGGACGCGGGCACCACGTTTTGTTACGGGCTGTAGGGGGGCAGCAGAAAACCATTTGAATTTCCCCCGGTTTGAATCGTATGAGAGAAACCATGGACGAAAAGATTGCCCAACTTGCCATTACCTTTGATGATGTTCTTTTGCAGCCGGTTCGCAGTGACGTCGTTCCCAAAGACGTGGACGTATCCACGCAGCTGACGCGGCGCATTGGGTTGAAGATCCCTTTTCTAAGCTCGCCCATGGACACGGTCACCGAATCAGCCATGGCCATCGCGTTGGCCAAATGTGGCGGGCTCGGGGTCATCCACAAGAACATGTCCCTCAAAGCCCAAACCGACGAGGTGTATAAGGTTAAGCGCAGCGCCAACGGAATCATCCTGGACCCGGTCACGCTTCCTCCGGAGGAACCCATCTCGCGGGCGTTGGAACTCATGGATCTGCACAACGTGTCCGGGGTGCCGATCACGCATGGGGATGGGCGTTTGGCGGGCATTCTGACCCGGCGCGATCTCCGCTTCCTGGAGGCCAGCGACCGGTCCCTGGAAGCTAGCAGCGTCCCCATTTCGGAGGTGATGACGCGCGACAATCTGGTGACCGCGACGGGAAAAATAACGCTTGAGCAAGCTGAGCGGATTTTAACGGAAAAAAGGGTGGAGAAACTTTTGCTGGTTGACGAATCTTACAAACTGACCGGGCTCATCACGATCAAGGACATTGACATGATGAAACGGTTCCCCAACGCCTGCAAGGATCAACAAGGCAGGTTGCGAGTGGGCGCGGCCATTGGAGTGTTTGACTACAACCGGGCGGAAAGTCTGATCGCGAAAGACGTGGATGTCTTGGTGGTGGACAGCGCTCATGGACATTCGTCCAACGTGATTGAAACCGTTCGTGAAATCAAGCGAAGGTGGGACATCGAGGTCATCGCCGGAAACATCGCCACCCGCGACGGCTGTCGGGATTTACTCGACGCTGGCGCGGACGCGGTTAAAGTCGGGATCGGTCCCGGCTCGATATGCACCACCCGGGTGATTTCCGGCGTCGGCGTACCGCAGATCACCGCCGTGCACGAGGCGGCACGGGCGGCCGAACAAGCGGGCATTCCGATCATCGCGGACGGAGGGATTCGATTCTCGGGAGACATTACCAAGGCGGTCGCGGCCGGCGCTCACTGCATTATGATCGGTGGCCTTTTCGCCGGCCTTGCCGAAAGCCCCGGACGGACCATCCTGTATCAAGGACGCACCTTCAAGGTGTACCGGGGCATGGGATCGCTCGGCGCGATGGTACAGGGGTCGAGTGAGCGATATAGCCAGGGCCGACAACACGACCATTCCAAACTGGTGCCCGAAGGCGTGGAGGGACGGGTGCCCTTCAAGGGCCCGTTGGACGAATACGTATACCAGTTGGTCGGCGGCCTTCGGGCAGGCATGGGATACTGTGGCGCACGAACCATCGAACAGTTGCGAACGAAGGCGAAATTCATTCGGGTTTCGCCCGCCAGCGTGAGAGAAAGTCATCCACATGACATCAACATCACTCAGGAATCTCCGAACTACAGTCCGGATTATCATACGGGAGAAGGAGGAAACTAGTCCCGACTGCCGCCGATGGCCGTCGGCGCGGCATCTCGCCGCCATGTCGCTGATCGCCGGCTGGCTACTGCTTGGCATGGGCACTCGCCCGCTCTCGGCATCGAAACCGCCATCAGCCCAGTCGATCCCCTCAGCGCCCCCGGCGCCGTTGAATTGGGGGCACAAGAGCGAGGCGGCAACTCGCGGGACCGTGCAACACACTCTGAGCGTGGCGAGTCGCCAGGAGACGCGATCCACGTCCCCAGGCACCGACCACTCGCCCGCCGACGTGGATCGCCCCGTTACGGTACTCCGCTGGCGCGCCCCAAACGTGGCTCGAGTGCGAGCGAGCACCGCCCATGCGGCGGAACCGGACCGGGCACCCGCCACCGTCTCGTCCTCTGAAGATCGTTATCCTGTTCGGCAGGTCTCCGCGACCGAACAAGATCTTCCGCGAGCCATCCCCGACGCGACACACCCCCCCGTCCAGAATCCCCGCGGCGAGGGCGACGATGATTCCGCTGGGGCGAGGGAAGCCCCCGCCTCGCTAAAAATCGAGCCGCCGACGAATCGGGGGCGGCAACAATCCCCGCCAGAGCGTGTTGCCAGAACCACCTGGAAAAATGATCCGCCCCCCAAACCACCCCGCGAGATACACCCCAACCAGGACGCGGGGACATTTCCGGCCCAGGCAGAATTACCTCAACCGAATCAGATCGGGACCGAGGAGACCGGACAAACCGAACCGTGTCAGCGCGTCCATAATCGTCGCAATTGCTGTGAGGAAGGCGAAGAG
The DNA here is from genome assembly GCA_051745935.1 of Planctomycetota bacterium. Classification (GTDB taxonomy): domain Bacteria; phylum Planctomycetota; class Planctomycetia; order Pirellulales; family Pirellulaceae; genus JBNJEM01. The sequence continues at coordinate 25,055 of JBNJEM010000014.1, read as the reverse complement.
TGCGACCAGGCGAAGGAAAAGTGGCAACGGGCCGCCATCTCCAAAATATCACTCGATATTGCACCGGATATGTATCCAGACGAGAAAGATCCCGTAACTCGAGCGACGGATCGCAACGAAACCCTTTCCCGTTCCGAACCCAGAATCTGGCGCGATCGCGAGGGTAACGTGCTGGCGGAGGGACGCCTGACGGATATTGAACGCAACCGCCTGTTAATCCTCAACACGGACAACCAGATCGTTCGGCTCCACTTTAACGAATTGAGCGATGATGATCTCTGCTTCGTCACCGCCTGGTGGCATCTGCCGACCGAATGCACGCTGGGAGACGAGTCCTACCAAGGTCGCAACTGGGCCCCCGCCACGTTCACCTGGAAAGCGACCGCGGCATGTCACAAACCGTTGTATTTCGAAGAAAGGGAACTGGAACGTCATGGTCACACGGCCGGACCGCTTAAACAACCGTTCCTCTCCGGAGCCACCTTCCTCGGGAAACTCTTGACGGTGCCCTACCAAGCGGGCATCAACCCACCTTGGGAATGCCAGTACGCGCTCGGCCATTATCGGCCCGGCAGCTGTGCCCCGTGGTTGGTCCCCCCGGTACCGCTGAGTGTCCGCGGGGCGCTATCGCAAGCTGGAACCATGGTTGGTGGCGTTAACCTTTTTCCCTAAATAGCCATGCAACCATGCGGGTTTGGTCTTGTCCAAGGAGTTTCGGGAGCGGGAACCACGTTTTGTTACGGGCTGTAAAAAGCCATGACAAAACCAGGATCGACCCCGCGGTTCGTCCCAAATCAGGAAAGTCGGGAGCGATTGGCTTGGCAAGGCGGCGGGGTCCTCCGGGATCCCCGTCGCCTTGCATTTTTTTTTGGAAAACACTACAACCCGCGACAAAACCGAGCTCTCGCTTGCAAACCCCCTTGGATTGTGGGATGTCCGCGTGGTTTTGTTATGTTCTTAAGGCTCGCCGATCAATCTTCCACGCGCCGGCTGCAACTGCAACCGGTGTGAATGCCCTTTAGGACATATCACATCCGCCGGAACCTCACATGGGGGCCGCGCCCCGCGGATCGCAAGCGGAAGGACAGCCGGGAGGCGTCGCGCCGCCGCGGCTATGAGCCGAAGGGGCACTGATCCCCTTCTTCACCCGCGTCGCTCCACATTCCGGACAAGCCGGGCGCTCATCCCCCCGTATTAACAGCTCAAACTCATGGTTGCATTTCGAACAAACATACTCGTAAATCGGCATCTCGTTGTATCTCCCCTCATGTCCGACCTCTCCATCGCCAGTCGCCACGCGTTTGAGCAAAAGTAACCGTTCACGGGCAAGAGCCTTATATCCGCGGACGTTCGCGCCTCCGTTGCACATCTTGAAAGAAAGCTTTGCAAAACGCAAATGCCACGGGCTTGTCCCGTGGTCCGTTACGTTCCACGCTACCGACGGGCCAGGAGTGGTGTGTCTGGCCGGTTTGTAGCGGCGAGCGTGACCCACCACGGGACAAGCCCGTGGCATCCACGCGAGCTCCTGTGTCCAGGCGTCGTAGCGCACGCGTGAACGGCTACCAGCAAAACAATCCGGGTTTTCTACTCCTTCCACCCACTCCACCAATACCCGAATTATACGATGCGGCACATAATGATGAGAAGTGGTTGTTGCCGTCCGTGGCCCGTGTTCGGCGTCACGACAGGCCGCTCAAAAAAAAGCCGAGAAATGCCCCGGGCTCGCCCCGAGGATCATGACGGCGGACGGCGGCCCGCGCGCTCCACGGGGCCCTTTCAAACCCTCATGGCTTGGAAGAGCCGTACTTCGGTTCGCTAAAAAGTCACGAATCATCGTATCGTGGGATCGGGCCCGTGGCATTTGCCCGTTGAAAAGCCCGCCTTCAAGGTGGGCAACGGAAGCGCGAACGTCCCCGGACATCAGTCTTGCCCGTGAACGGTTCCCTGGCATGGAAGAGCAAAGTGAAAGAACAATGGGAGAAAACGTAATGAATATACCGGTATTGAGCCGGGACCTCGTGCGAGAAATCGACCGGCGTGCCATTGAAGAATATCACATCCCAGGCATGGTCCTGATGGAAAATGCCGGTCGAGGATGCACCGATGTGCTGTGCGAACTCGGCATCGACGGTCCGGTTGCTATTTGCTGCGGCAAAGGAAACAACGCGGGCGATGGTTTGGTAATCGCCCGGCATTTGGATCTGCGTGGTCACGCGGCGAAAGTGCTGTTCTGGTCCGAACCGGCTGAACTGGTCGGCGACGCCGGCCAGAACTACCGTATTGCTCGGCACGCGGGCCTTCCGATGCACACCTTGCCGTCCGCGCATGAAGCCGAACTGGCACGGCATCTAGAGGGCGCCGATTGGATCGTGGACGCACTGTTGGGCACGGGCGCCCGGGGGGAGCCGCGAACTCCCTTTGACGCCGTCATCGATCAGCTCAACCGCCATCCAGCCAAAAAACTCGCCGTCGATGTCCCCAGCGGATTCGACTGCGAAACGGGCCAACCCGCGAAACACTGTTTCCGGGCAGATCACACGTGTACATTCGCGGCCGCCAAACCCGGCCTTGTCGCTCCCAATGCCAGAGAATGGGTCGGAGAACTGCACCTGCTCGACATCGGCATTCCCAGCCAGCTGCTGAAACAGTTTTGCAACGAGGCGTAAGAAAACTCGCTCCGCTCGCGTTGGTTACCTGCTGGAACTGGTATCGTGTTACGACGTTCGCCCGGCCCGTGCCACCCGAGCTCAAGACGCCATGCTGTTTGGTTGCCGCCGAGCCGAGCGAGGCCGCGCTAGATATACCGGTCGTGGATGACTTTCTCCGCCGCGAGTCCGACCAACGGGAGGACGGCTTGCGTCGGGCAGCTTTCCACCCGGAAAAATCCAACCGCCTGAAATATAACCGCTACTTCAATTCCAAGAGTTTCACGTTCTTGTACCAGACCTTGTGCCCATGATCCTGGAACCCCAGGTATCCCGACCTGGCAAAATCCTTGACCGCGCGGGACTCGCCATTGAGCTTGTACTTATGCTTCTCGCCGTCGGGGCACAGGCCCGGCTCGTCATACTCGTCGCAGTTCATGGTGGCGACTTTCTTTCCATTCAACGTGACCGATACGTCGGGGCCGTCGCAGCGGATCTCGACCGTATTCCACTCGCCGGTCTCATTACCGGCATTCACTTTGGTGCCCGCCAGATCGTAAATCGCCCCAAACGCATGCTTCCCTACCCCATCCCCGCTGGCCACCTGAATCTCGAACCCCGTGTGCACCGGATTGCGGGGGTCTTCAACGCGAAAAAAGATGCCCGAGTTGCAACGCCTGTCTTCCCATTTCACGTCGCACTTGAGAACAAAATCGTCAAACGGCTTCTCATGGAGGATCAAATACCCCCCCGACTTATAGGGGACAAGGGAACCCTCTTCGATTGGCGCGGCAATCTCTTTCCCGTTATTGCATTTCCAGCCTGTGTGGTCTTTTCCGTTAAACAACAGCTGCCAACCTTCCGCTTTCTCTTTCGCTGTCAATGTGTTATCGGCCGCCATCACGTTTGATACAACAAGGGCACAGGTAAGCAGAAGCAGGGAAAATCGCGCTAACATTCTCATGAGGTAGGTCTCCACCGGTGTGAGTTGATCAGGAAGGACTCCAACACGATCCGGCACGTGTCGCGGACACGCACCACAAGCCTACAGTTTATCCTCGCCCGTCGCAAACCGCAACACAGCCGCGACAAGGGGGCAAGAACACAATGATGCGGGCTGCAAGTTAGCACCACCGATGCCAAACGGCCTGGGCTTCTCAAAAGAGCGTGTCTCGGCGGACGGCGTCTCGGCCTGTTCGTCGCGTGTAACGCCAAGGTAACAAGGCCCCGCATGCCACGGTGCTTCCATCCATCCCGCGTGCTATTGTATCAATAATGCCTGTCCTCGTGACACGTGGACACCATCTGAGTCATGTACCGTTGCCGGTCGCGGCACGGCGCGGTAAGGGTACTGCTTTGTCACAGCTTGATTCTAGGGTTGGCCACCAGCGACTCCGCCACCGCGGTCTTACGAGGTGGGCGGCGGAATGTCGGCGTGGCCCGTGCCACCCGAATTCTTGGCTGTGACAAAGCACTATTCTATCGACAAACGTATCGGCCATTGGCGTGGGGAGGATACCTGCTTGAGGTTAATCCAGCGCCGCCACATCGCGAGGTGGAATTCATGAGTCATTCATGCAAGATGTCACAGTTGCTCGTGGGACGCCATAACAAAACCGCTCCGGCTTCCTTTCACCCAGGGACTTTTGGGAGCGGCAGCCAAATTCCGTCGCGAGCGGCGAAACGTCCCTCCCACCTCCAACACCTCCCTGGTGGCAGCAGGCCGGAGCGGTTTGGCCATCCCTTTGCCTTTTGGATGTCCTTTTGGATGTTGTTATGGCGCGGGCGGGAAGCCCGGATACGCCGCGTGAAGGGACACACCGCATCGCGGCCCGACCACTCATGCGGGAAACGCTTAGGCACATCCGTCTCATTGGCGATTATCTGGGCCACGATCGTCGTGACCACGTGTTGCTGGGACGTGGGACGCGGGTTTGGCCAGGAAACACCGGAGGAAGCCGCGGTGGGGCAAGACCGAGATACCGGGACTCGCGACGATGTGATCCGCGAACAGACCATTTACATCCCATACGAGAAGCTTCGGGACAAATTCGAAAAAGAAGGCCGGGGCGTCTTTCTTCCCTACGAGAAGTTCCAGCAGTTATGGAACGCGGCCCGAGAGCGGGTCCAGCCGGATGAGCCGGTGGAACGTCCCGTCAAGGCCCTGATCAATTCGATCCAAAGCGAGGCCACGATCGGAGAGCAGGTGGTCGATGTTTCCGCGGTCCTGGAGCTGGAAATCTTGGGCGAAGGGTGGGTCAAGATTCCACTCCGGCTGCGGCACTCAGCCATCCGCTCGGCGACCATCAACGATCAGGCCGCTCGAATCATCTTCGATGAATCGGTGGGCCATCAGCTCCTGTACAAAAAGTCAAGCAGTGAAGAGCCGGAAGCCATCACACTGACGCTGCGGTACACGCGGCAGTTCGACAAAACCCCTGGCCAGAGCAGCGTGGCGTTTGAAGCACCGCGAGCCCCGCTCAACCGCTGGCGAGTGCGGGTGCCGGAGGCGGGGACGGACGTTAAAATCGAGCCCATGATTGCCGCCACGCGGGAACCGGGCCAGGAAACCGGGGACGCCGCCGAGGACGGGGCGGGCGAACCGCGCCAGAGGGATCTGTTGGCGTTCGTCGGAGCCGCGCCGAGTGTCCGCATCACCTGGACTCCCAAGGCCGAGGGCGCCAGCGGCTTGGCTGCCTTCGCCACGGTCAAAGCGGAGCACCAGCTCGTCGTTTCCGAAGGCGTCGCTCGCTCCACGGTCACCTTCGACTATGACATTTCACGGTCCACCCTGTCGGAACTGACATTGGAGGTGCCGCCGGACCCAAAAGTCGTCAACGTTTTCGATCGCAACGTCAAACGTTGGCGGGTGGAAAAAGAAGATTCGAAACAGATCATTCAAGTGGAACTATTCGAAGCGACGCGGGGCAAACAATCATTGCTGCTGGAGCTGGAAGAGTTCAGTGACGCGACCAGCTCCTCCTATGAAGTGAAGGCCCCGCTGGTCAAAGCCGTGGGCGTTGGCCGCCAACAGGGGATCGTCGTCGCCCGCGTCGAAGAAGGGTTACAGGGCGAAGCCGTTAAGCGGACGGGATTGCTGCAATTGGACCAAAACGATCTGCCTCGAAGTCTTCAAGACTCCAGCTGGACGTTTGCTTACCGCTACGGCGCCGTCCCCTATGACTTAACGCTCCGAGTCGAGAAGGTCCTTCCGCGGATTTCCGTCACCGAGTTGGTTGATGCTGAATTGGTGCCGGATCGGCTTACCGTACATTGGCAGGGGTTGTTCCAAATTGCTGATGCCGGTCTATTCCAGTTGCGTCTTAAAATCCCGTCGGATTTCGAAGTCCGAGCCATCCAGGGACAAGCCATCGGTGACGCCCGGCCCGTGGCCGTCGACTCATATCACCAGGCTGATGACGATCCGACGACCTGGACCGTGAATTTGTCTCAAAAGGCGTTCGGCGAAGTCGGGTTGCACGTCCGTTTGCAGCGTTCGCTGAATGACCCAAACTTGCTCTCGCCCACGGGAAATGCCTCCACGATCCCGATCCCGCTGCCACGAGCCCACCCGCCCGACGTGGAGTTTTCACAAGGCTTTCTCGTACTTAGCGCCCCCACCAGTCTGCGCGTGAATCCCGGCGACACTCAAGGGTTGCGAAGTGTCTCGTTTTCGGAAGCATATCAGACAATCTCCGCCGTTCAGCGCGGCGACCAGCAGGCGCGCCCCGTACTCTCGTACGCCTTCGCCAAAGGGGAAACCCGGTTTTCGGCGACAGCGGAACGCCGCGAGCCCCAGGTAACGGTCGATCAATTGGCGCGGGCAACCATTGATTCGGGCATTATCAAATTCGACGTCTCGTTTTTCCATGACATCAAATACAGCGGCGTCAAATCGGTTCGTATCGATATTCCTTCCTCCCTGTCCAACAAGATTCGCAATACGAACAACGCGATTCGCCGCGAGGAGATTCGTCCTCAGCCCGACGACGTGGCGGAAGATTATACCGCCTGGTCGCTGGCCGCTGAAAAGGAATTGCTCGGTTCATTCCAGGTGAATCTGGTCTGGGAGCAAAAGATCGATGAACTTGGAATTGGAGAGAGTGAGGACATCCCCATTCCTCGCTTGATTCCCAGAAACGTCGACGTGGCCACTGGACAAATCGTGATCGGCAAAGCCGAATCCATTGACGTGCAACCCGCGGCGGGATGGGAAGGGCTGATTCCGATCGACCCCCATAACGATTTGCGTCACGAAGTCAACGTGGAAAACGCCGCCATGGCATTCACGTTCGTGGGTGACTGGTCATTGCGGGTCCGAGCCACCCGGTATGAGCTGGAACCGAGCAAGCTGACGAGTATTGAACGGGCCGTGATCCGCGTGGTCGCATTAAGTCAGGACAAGCTATCGGTGCAAGCGATTTACCGGATTCGAAGTGCTCGTCAGCGTTTGTCGTTCCGTTTGCCGCCAGGAGCGGTGTTCGACGCGCAGCCGTTGCGCATAAACGGTAAATCGATAACCGCGGAACGCGAATCGGATAAAACCATCTCGGCCCCATTGCTCGAACAAGATATTGATAAGACGTTCGTCCTGGAACTTCGCTATACCACGCCGGGCACGCCGCGGCAACTTGACCTGCCATCGCTGCCCGATGACCCAGCGGTCCAGAAAGTGTATTTGTGCGTCCACCTTCCGGTCAAACAAGCCGTCGTGGCAAGCTGGGGCCCTTGGACCGAAGAAGGCGGTGGAACCGGCTTTTCGCTGTTTGATGTCAGCCCGCGGCCAAGGGACGGCGAACTGATTAAATGGGTAACGGAGAACCACCCGGCGGCCGCGAATTCGGCACAAACGTTTCCCACGGGGAAATCGCGACCTTTCCTTTACTCCACGTTGCGGCCTCAAGACGCGCCCGAAGGATCGCTGCATCTGGCAACCACCGACCGCCGTTTGTTTAATGGGATCGTCATAGTCATCGTGGCCTTGGTGGGACTACCGCTCTTTCGAAAACCCGCCCGGCTACAACTGATCCTGCTGCTGATGTTAACCGCCGCCCTGTTGCTGATCGGTGTTTTCCTGCCCGCGCTGGCACGATCCATCTTCGCCAGTATCTTTCCGGTTGCCATTGCCCTCTTGCTGCTCATCTGGGTGATGGGACACGTGAGCCGATGGCGGTGGCGCCGCGCCGCTCCAGCGTCTGCCACGAGTTCGTCCAGCCCGCCGGTGGCGGACGCGGATGCCATTTCGGAGGAGGCGGGCACGTCCGCCGAAGCGCCCGCCCAAACCGAAACGGACGAGCCGGAAGAAGAACCTTCTCCGCCTGAGTCTGGTGAGGACAGCGATGTCGAGGGTGAAGACCGATCATCAGAGGAAGGAGGACGTCGCGATGGCTAGTCTGTTTCGAAAACCATGCCGCTTCCGGCGAAAAAGCCATGATCAAACCACGCGGATTTCCTGCCATCCAAGGCGTTTTGGAAGCGGAAGCCAGATTTTGCCACGGGCCGTAAGGAATCGTATCCACGCGTGGTTGCCCGCTGTAACGCGATCCGGTGGCAAAGACGCCCCGCCGGCCCCGGCCGCCGCTTGCCGGGACTCGCGCCGTAAACGTCCGTTGCCCAGAGGCATGTCGCCCGCGCGGCTCGGTTGCTGCCTGGTTCTCTTGGCCGTCGGGTTCATGTTGTCGTCGAGGCTGGTCCAGGCAGCCGAACCGAAAGCCCGGGAAGAACGCATCCTGTTCGTGCCGCTTGGCGACCTGCCGGTGATTTTGAACGGGCCGAATGAACGGGTCTTCATGACACGGGACGAGTACCGCGCCTTGGAGGCCAAGGCGCGCCAGGAACCACCGGCCCGGGCCCCCGAGGCGACCGTGTTGCTGGACGCCGCGTACGATGTGCGGATCGAGGACAACCTGGCCACGCTTCGTGGCCACATTGATCTCGAAGTCCTGGAGCCCGGCCTCCATATGGTGCCGCTGAACTTCCAGGGCGTTACCCTCCGCGGCGCCAGCTTGGATCAGCGCCCGGCGCCCATCGGGCGCGACGCCAGTGGCCAACCGGTCCTTTTCGCGCGGACCACGGGATACCACCGGCTTGATCTTGAATTACAGGCGCCCGTCGCCGTGACCGCGGCCCGCCAAAGCCTGCAGTTCCAACTGCCGACCGCTGGAAGCACCACGATGAATCTGGCCGTGCCAGGCAATGTGGAGGTCAAGAGCGGGGCCGCCGTCGCGCGGCGGACGTACGATGAGGCGGCGGACGAGACCCGCTTCGAGCTGCTGCCCGACAGCGAGGTCATGGACCTGGTCATGTCCTTGAACAACCGCCGCTTGCGGCAGGAACGGGTGGTTGTCACGCGTTCGGTCCTTGTGTCCGAACTGACGAGTTCCTACGAGCGGCTGCACATTACCGCGGAAATGCGGGTGGTTCACGGGGCGGTCGATCGATTCCTCTTCGACGTGCCCCAAGGGGTTCAAGTGACGGAAGTCACCTCTCCCTTGATGGCCGAATGGGTCGTGCGCGAGGAAGCGGACGGCAATATCCTGGACGTTTCACTGCGCGAACCAACGCGAACAACCGAAACACTCAACATCTCGGCCAATCGCACGCCGGTGAAGCTGGGGCAGTGGACCATGCCGCGGCTGAAACCGCGCGACGTCGCGGGTTATGTAGCGGTGGTCGGTTTAATTGCGGAAGCGCGACTGCAACCGCTCAACCTCACCGCCGAAAACCTCATCCGGCTGGACACGCGCGTCTTGCGCGAGGGATTACCGGCGTCCGTGTTCGACGCGGAACCCGGCGCGCCGGCCATTCGGCCGATCGCCGCGTACTACGCCCCGGGCGATGACTTTAAATGCTCCGCCGCCTTGGAAGACCCGCAAGATGAACTGCGGGTGGCCACGCACCTGCTCCTTTCCTTGGAGGCCCCAAAACAGGCGTTGCAAGGCGGGTTCACACTCACGCCCCAAGCGTCCAAGCTGACCACCTTCGCGTTCAAGATGCCGGCCGACTGGAAGCTGGACCAGCTTCACGTCGGCGACCACAAGCCGCTGCCTTTTGACCACTACCGAACGGATGGCCAGGCGCGTTACGTCGTCAAACTTCCGGAAACCATCGAACCGGGCAAGAGCCGCACGATGTTTTTCGCGGCCACTCGGCACGGCAGCGAGTGGTTGACTCAATGGGACTCCCGAAAGATACGGTTCCCGCGCGTTGTCGTGGAAGACGCGACAGAAAGCTCGGGGGCCATCGCCGTCCAAACCCACGGCGATCTGCGGGCCACCCCGGTCAACACCGAGAAACTCGTGCCGCTCGACGCGAAAGAACGGGGCCGGTTCGGCTTGGCCGACTCGAGCAGCGAGTTAACGTACCAGGTGACCGGCGACCAATATCAGGCGGAATTCCTGATTCAACGGAAACAGCCCAAAATCTCGACGCGAAACTACTCGTTCTTCCAGATTAAGGACGGAATGCTGCTGGCTCACCATGAAGTCGTGTTTCAAATTGAGCGGGCCCACGCCAATCAACTCGAACTCACTCTACCCGATTCCACTCCCACCTCACTCTCAATACACGGATTGGACGGCCTCCAGCTCAAAGAGTATTCGCATGCAACCCGCGAAGGTCGACATCACTGGACCGTGCGGCCGGCCAAGCCGCTGAAGGGGATGGTTCATTTGGGGATTGACTACGTCCAGCGGCTGGACGATCCGGAGCCGGACGAACTGGCGCTTCCGCTCGTGCGCGCCGCCAAGGTCGCTTATCAAACCCAGATGGTCTCGATCGAAGGCAACCCCGCACTCGACGTCGACTTGCGCACGAACATGCGGCCGGTCGATGTGGGAGAATTGGTTGAGGCCGACTATGCGCCGGGGGCCCGGTTACTCGGCACGTTCGCGTCCACCACGGGCGATGAGACGGTACGGGTCGGGATCACGCGGCGCGAGTTGCGGCCGCTGCCGTCCGCGATTGTCAAGCGGGCGGAACTGGTTACCCTCCTGGCTAACTCGGGCATCAGCCAGTCCTCCGCGCGATACCTGCTGCGGACGAAAGTACCGTACCTGGCGCTCGAGTTGCCGCGAGAAACCGAACTCTGGTCCGTGACTCTCGATCAAAAACCGATCAAGCCCCGGCGGCGAGGCAACCAAGTGCTACTCGGTTTGCAGAGCGAGGAATCCACCGGTGAACGCGACCTGCGAGTGGTCTACCAGACCCCCATTCAAACACTGAATTGGCTGGGCCGCGTGCGCGCCCGCGCGCCCCGGCTCCGCCTGCTGTCCGACGAACAGGACCAGGGCACGCTGGTCCCCCAGGTCGATCTGGTGTGGCACGTGGTTTTGCCAACCGGCTACACGGTATCACGTGAGCGGGGCACGGTGTTTTCCAGCCAGCTGGATCATCCCAAATCCCCGCTCCAGCGCCTTGCCAAGGCCACCGCCATCGCGGGGGGCGGCGCCCACGGACCACCTTTCATGCTCGCCAGACGAGCACGGCAAGCCAGGCGAACAATGGCTGCCGCGGGGGATGAAGGGGCGGCATCGGCCCGCTCCGAGCCGCCGGGCCGAGATGCGCCCCGGGCACTAACGCCTCAAATGGAATCGAACCAGGCGCAGCAGTCCCAGGCGGCCGGCACGGAACTGGGGCAGCTTGCCGGCGCCGACAACGAGCGGCGCGATGAAGCGACGGCCACGACCGACGAACCCGTTGAAACCTCGTCCGAACCACGACTCGTGGACGAAAGCAACGCCATGTCGCTGGGTGAGAAACCCGCGGCCGGTCCGGGCGAGGGGCGAGAACACCAGGATGGCGATCGGACTGGCAAACCCCGCGACAACGCCAGTGGTTCGGGACCATATGGCTCGGCGTCAGGGTATGAACAGAGCGAGGGAGGCATGGGGGGAGGCATGGGAGGCATGGGAGGAGGCATGGAAGGAGGCCCGCCGCCTCAAGGACAACGCAGCCCGGGACAAAGTGCCCAGCCGATGGGGCAACGGGCGCCGCCGCGGAAGCCACGTTCAGGGGAAGCCCCCGCCACGGATCCGGGGCAGCCGGATATCAAAACCGGCAAGTACTGGGCGCTACAAGGGCTCCGCGGCCTGCCCATCACGATTGATCGTCCCGACCAAGAGATTGGCTGGCTAATGGGCGAGGAGCGGACGTTTCGCAGTCTGGGCTCGGAGCCGTTACTTGACATCACGGTGTTCCGGAACACGCGGATGCAGTGGTTGGCCTTGAGTGTCGCGTTGGCGGTGGTCGTTTGGGGCCTGTTGTTGATGGCTCGTCCCGTCGCCAGCCGTATTCGGTTTGTCGTGCTCGTGGCGATTGTCTCTTGTGGATTACCCGTGCTGGGCGGCCCCACGACCGAGTTCGTACTCGTGTTTGAACATGCTTTGCTCGCCGCGCTGGCTTTAATTCCGATTTGGGTCATCCTGTCGGCGGTGACTCGGTCCATTCGCTGGCTGATCGGAAGGAGTTCGCGAGCGACGATCGCGGCCACTTCAGCCGTCTTGCTGGCGGGACTAAGCGTTGCTGGTTTCGGATCGACTGCCGAAGCGCAGCAGGAAGAGCTGAAAACGGGGCTCGAAACGCTATTGCAGCGAGAACAACCGATCCGCATCCCCGACGACGCAGTAGTGATTCCTTACGATCCAGAGGACGCCCGATGGCGGAGTCATGCGACGAGAGTGTTGGTGCCGTACACGCGCTACGTCGAACTCTGGAACCAGGCACATCCCGGCCGGAAGATGGGCGAGGAGACATCGCAGCCCACGTTTTCGTTGGCGGGCGCGAAATACCAGGCGACACTCGAGGATGAAGAACACATTCTACTGGACGGAACCGTTGACATTGAAGTTTTCTCGGACCAACCGGTCGATGTGCCTCTTGCCTTGAACAACGCGGTCATCACCTCCGCCGTGTTGGACGGCGAACCGGCCCGGCTCAAGACGATTGTGCCGCGTCCTGGCGCGGGGGAAACACAACAGCAACAGGCTCGGCCGAAAAACGCCGCCCCCCGAGCCCCCGCCATGCTGTCGTTGCTGGTGGAGGGCGAGGGACATCATCGGCTGGAACTGACCATTCGAATAGCCGTGGACCGCCAGGGTGGGTGGCGGAGAGCGCGTGCCACCATCCCCCATGCCGAGGCCACGGCGGTGGAGCTGAAGGTACTCGAGCCCGGTACCACGATTCGCTACCCCCTGAAAAAGACCGTGCTCACCGAAACAATCGACGCCGCCGGACAAGTGCTTCCTTTGACCTTGCGGGAGAACGGTCTTTGGGATGTGACTTGGCGAGCGCAAGTTTCCCCGGGCTCGAGCGATCAAGCACTGACCGCCACCTCCGCCGCTTTGGTCGACGTACGTGAAGACGGGCTGCGGGTTGTTTGGCAGGTTGAGTTGAATTTCGGCCAGACGGAACGAGGCGTTTTCCGGCTCGACGTCCCATCCGACTATTTGGTGGAAGACGTTGAAGGGAGCAATGTGCGAGGATGGGATAGTTCGCGGGATGGTGACAGGACGCTGTTAAACGTGGAGTTGCTCAAGGCCGTCAAACAACAGGAAACCATCACACTCCACTTGTCCCGTCGCGCGTCTTTGATATCCAGAACCAGGCCTGGCGCGAACGGAAGCGCGGGGCGCGAATCCGACCCACGGGAGAACGGACCCCGCGGGGCGCCTGCCCAGCCGGAGGACTCGAGCCGAGACCGGTACGGGACGACCTTCACGACGCCTGTCGTATCCGTGCCCGACGCGGCGCTACACCGGGGCACCGTCCAAATTCGGCGGAGCCCGATTTTGGAACTGCGGACGCTCGACGCGACCGGCGTTTCGCGCACCGAGGGGGAGGGCGTCACTAGGAAACTGGCTCCCATGGTGGGCGACCAAGAAAGCCCGCTGGAGGCGAGGGGATATCAAGCCTACCAGTTCAGTGCGACACCGTTCACGGTTCGAATATCCGCCTCCCGTATACAACCTGCCGTGGAAGCCCGATTGCGAACCATTGTTCGGATCGGGGAGACGGAATCAACGTTGGAAAGCGAAATCAGACTATCCACTCAGCAGCGCGACATCTACGTCGTCGAGGTCGCCGTTCCCGACACGCTCCGAATCAAACAGGTCGCGGCCGGTGGGCTGACCGATTGGTCGCTGGTCAAAAACGGTGACCGTCGCCTGCTGCGCGCGTTCTTTTCGGCGGGAAAAGCCGAGAGTGTCAGGTTGTCGCTCGAAGGCCGGCTCGGCGGTCACCTGTCCGACCAGGAAACCGAATTACCGCGTCTGGAGGTGCTCGACGTCAACCGGCAACATGGCAGCATTGTGGTGCAGGCCGATCCCTCACTGGATGCTCGAACCGCCGAACTCTCCGGATGCCAGGAAGTGCTACTGGAACGGGCCACGAACTGGTTGAGTCCCGAGCAACGGGGACTCGCGCGGCTCGCCCTGGAGTACCGTGGCAACACGTATTCTGGCAAAATCCTGGTATCCCCGCGCCAACCGCGCGTGATCTGCAACACCATCACGAACGTGCGCGTGACGTATCGAGATATTCAAGAAACCGTTTTGATCGATTTTGAAATCACCGTGGCCGGCGTTCGACAACTCAGATTCCGGTTGCCCCGGTGGTTGCGCGGCGCTGACATTTCCGCGCCACGCCTCCGGCAAAAAACAATCACGCCCCTCGACGACCAAGACCATGTACAGGTGGAATTGACCCTTCAGGACGCCGTTACTGGCCAATATCGGGTCGTGGTTGAAAACGATCGCGCGCTCGCGGCGCAACGTCAACTCGCGCCGCTCCCGATCATCGATACCGGCACGGTTAACAACCGCTACGTCACCTTGGAAAACGCGGGGCGTGACGAGATCGTGGTCGATGGCGTATCGGAGATGGAGTCGGTGGTAAGAGGATCGCGAGAATGGAAGCAGCTCACGGCTCGCTTGCAGGCTGGAAACTTCGCGAGCGTCTACGTCGCCACCGCTCCCGGCGCGGAGTCCACGTTCGGCTACCGGACCAAACAAAGGGAAAGGGTGGTCACGGCGGGCGCGACCATCGGCTTGGCTCGCACCACCCTGGTGCTCGATCCCAACGGCGCCTACCGGGCCTCCATGCTTCTAAAAGTCGACAATCGCACCGAGCCCTACTTGGAAATCCGCTTGCCCCCGAACGCCGAACTCTGGACCAGCCATGTCGCCGGAGATCCCGTGAAGCCGGCCCAAAGCGTCGCCGCCAACCAAGACACACTCAGACGGATCCCACTGATAAAGACCGAAGAGGGGGACTTGGACTACGAGGTCGTCTTGAAGTATGCGGGGCAAGTGGGGGATCTTCGCTTTCCGCGTTCACTCCGGTTCCCCATAATCCGCGCGGAGAATATCAACATCGAATTGAGTCAGGTCAAGTTGTACCTGCCCGAAACCTACCGCTGGTATCACTTTGACGGGACGGCGGCGCGAGTGGCGGGCGAGGAGGATTTTGACGCCGGCTTTGTCGCCTACCAAACGCAACAGCTTGAGGAGTTGACGCAAACCATTCGAAGTTCAAATCAATTCTCGCGCTCGCGAGCAATCCATAACGTGGAAAAGCTGGGGAAACAATTGGAATCGTGGCACCGGGAAATCGAACAAAAGACGTCCAACGAGGCCCTGCAATCGAAGCTGAAATCAAACCGGCGCGTGCTCGAGGCGGCTGAACAACAGATACGCGACGTGGCTGGACAAGAAGAGCCACCCGTGGACAACCGCGGCATTCTGAATCGATTCTACGAGCGACAAGAGAACACACTGTCCAAAAACAGCGTCACTCGACTCGGTTCAAATTTCTCCGCGCCCGAACAATCCGCCCAACCCCGCGGGCCCTCCGTGTTTCAATTCAACCAAGACTGGTTCATGGACGGCCAGGCCAGTGAAGAAGCTCCCCCAGCCAAAAAGCCCATCGAAGCGAAGCCAGGGGAAAAAGGTAAAGCCCCCCAAGGCGGCACGGAACGGCTGCAACAGAAAGAATCCTATCGCGTGCGGCAACAAGCGAAGATGCCGGCGGAACAGGATGCCGCACAGCAGGTGTTTCAGAAGCAAGCTCCACCAAGCCAGCCGGCCGATCAACCAAAAGCCGAGCGTTCGGAGCATCGGACCAAGGCCGACCTGGGACGGGCCTACGAGGACAAGATTCAACAACAAGAACAGCGCCAGCAAGAGCCACGCGGCCGGGAATCCGGAGAAGGCGGCGCTGGGGGGCGGGCGCCCTCCTCGGATTTGTATACGGAAGTGGACCAGAGTATGGGACCACGCCGCGGCTTGTCCAGCCTGGATTTCCAACTGCCCAAACGAGGGGAAGTCTTTCACTTCACCACGCCAGACCACGAAGTCATCATCACCGCTCGGCCAGTGAAACGCGAATTGCAGGAACGACTGCTCGGTTTCGTTGGGCTACTGGCCATGATCGGGGCCCTCTTGATCGCGGCCGCGATCGTGCGCCGCGTGTCCCGCTCCCGAACCGGCCGTAATGTCTCGCTCGTGCTGCTCTGCGGCTGCGGTCTCGTACTGATCGTGCTTGCACTCTTCCCCCTCTTCGGGCTCGCCATGTTCTTGGGCAGTTTTCTTCTGGCCATCGAATGGCACCGGGGATCGAAGCGCGCGAACGGGGAAGGCTAGGGGCCGGACGGAAAACCTCTGGGATCCGGCGCAATCCCCTGAAGATGCAAGGGTTTGGCAGCCCCTCTCGCCGTTTTCCGTCCGCTTCTAAAGACGTCGGGTGAGGAAAAACCATATTTTTGTGATTTTTCGTGAGGGGTTTTGGTCCTCTTTGGTGATTCATTGGCAGGGGACGCTGCTGGTTGGGTCTGGGCCCAACGCGCTCGCCGCGCCAGCGCGCGCTCGCAACAGAAGGCGAGGTCAACTGAAAGCCAACTCGTGGCGGGCCACGCAGGGGCGGCCGAACCATGGTCGCGGTGATCCGTGCGTGGTGAAAACAAGGCTACCGGGGGAGGCGAAAACGGGGTGTTGGAGACTCGTGGCGGGCCTCTGGGGCGGATGCCTGGTCCGCATCGCGATGGGTGAATTCTCTTTCGACGCTTGTCCCAAACGGCCACCCCCAACTGCACATACTGATAGAACCGGACGGACTCATAATCGCAACCGCTTCTGGAGCGGTGGTGGGAGGAGCGTGCTATGTCGTTATCGAGGACTTTGACACAGGACTCGTTTCGGTCGTCGAGATTGGCATCGAAAGGGGCCAGGAACCATCTCAGGCCATGGCCGCCACTCATGCTTCACACGATCACGGACGAGATCATTTTCGTGAAGCGTGTCCCGTCCAAATCGGCGGGAGGTGGCGGCGCGCATCTGCTCGCGGATTGTGTCAGGGAAGGACGGCGGTGGTATAAGGGGCCTGGTCAGGTGTGTGCCAAACGCAAGAGGGCACGGATGGATAGGTTTTCCGCGTCGACGTTTGGCCATTGGATGACCGTGCTGGCATTCGTAATAGGGCTTGCTTGGGGGCTGGTGTCGGATGGAACGCCGCTTTACGCGGAAGAAGATGCGTCCGCGGGCGGACAATCTTCGCCTTTCCGAAAGGTAGCCCTTGATCTATCGAAAAAGGAGGTCTATGCACGCCTTTCCGTCAACGCCGATCCCGAGGACGTGGTGGTTACGGATGTACGGGTCGACGATCTCCCCAGTGAACACGTGCTGGTTCCCGAATCGGGCAACGTTCGGCTAGGGCGTCCGTTGGACATTCGGCTCGAGGAACCGAGCCATGTTCGCATCCGACTGTCCGTGGTCAAACGTGGCAAGAACGTGGCCCTTCGAGTATCTCCCCAAGTCATCCTTGGCCAGAACCGCGCGGTGGAGCTTACGCAAGATCGTGTCGCGCGCGCGGCTAGAAACGTGAACCGTTACTTGAAGCATTTGAAGCAGAAACTGGCGGCTTTGGGTCGAGAACGGCGAGCGTTGAACCTTTGGTTGGCCGCGCCCGGTAACAAACCGCTGGAAACGGTGGAGACGGTCCATATGCGGCTGAAGATCCTGAATCAGACCATCAAGAGCGGAAAGCGTGACATTCCGGCAGCGAAACGCCAGTGTGCCGCGATTGAGCACGCGGCGGCATTTGTCCGAAAACTGCACGACACCGTGAAGATTCGGTATGCCGTCCGCGTGTTGGCACCCGAGGGTGATTGACACGTTCGTTGAAAGGCAAGGCGGGATTCCGTTGCATGCGCCCGGCATGATAAGTAGACTGAAAGCCTGACATTCATCCCGCCATCAGGAGTTCACTCGTGTCTCACTTGCCTTTCGCGATAACGCGGTCCTTCGCCATCCTAATGGTCATTGTCTGGGGAGGGATTGCCGGCGATATCGCAGCCCAACGCATGAGAGCGTTCGATCTTATGCGCCGCCGGATGGTGGAAACGCAGTTGAAGGGGCGGGGCATACGCGACCGGCGGGTCCTTCGTGCGATGAGTAAAGTCCCGCGGCATTTGTTCGTGCCGCGAAATCAAAGGGAATTTGCCTACCGCGACGCCGCATTGCCGATCGGCCATGGACAAACCATTACCTCGCCCTATGTGGTCGCGTATATGACCGAGCAGCTTGATCCCCAGCCGACCGACAAGGTGCTGGAAATCGGGACGGGCAGTGGATATCAGGCCTCGGTTCTGAGTCGGATCGTGGACCAGGTCTATTCGATCGAGATCGTGGAGCCGTTGGGAAACCGAGCTGCTCGCGTCATTAGGCAGTTGCGATATGACAATGTGCACACGAAGATTGGCGATGGCTATCAAGGCTGGCCGGAGCATGCGCCATTCGATAAGGTAATCGTGACGTGCTCGCCCGAAAAAGTGCCCCCGGCATTGGTCGACCAGCTGCGAGAAGGTGGTCGGCTGATCGTGCCGCTCGGAGAACGCTTTCAGCAGAGTCTATATCTGTTTCGCAAGAACAATGGAGCCCTGGAAAAGGAACGGCTCGAAGCGACATTCTTTGTTCCGATGACGGGTCAAGCCGAACAATTGAGGACCCAAAAAGGGAACCCAGGATGGCCGGAGATTGTTAATGGCGGCTTCGAACAGAAATCGGACGGGGGTGAGCCCAAGGGCTGGTTTTACGTACGCCAAGCCAAAGTAACCCCCGAGCCTTCGGCGCCTGAAGGTGAGCATGTACTCCTGTTGAGCAATCGCGTGCTGGGGAAAAAATGCCATGCCGTTCAGGCTTTCGGAGTCGACGGCCGAAAGTTAAAAGCCGTTGAAATCTCGGTCTGGGTCCGGGCACCCCATATGAACGAGGCGGCCAGAAAGGATGTACTGCCGCGTATTGAAATCTCCTTTTATGACGAGAATCGCAGTACAATCGAAAACGCCGTCATGGGCCCATGGGCACGGCACCGGTCGTGGCTGGAGCAAACCCTGGAAATCCCCGTGCCGGCTGGCACCCGTCTAGGAACCGTCGCTATCGGCATGTTTGGCGCGAGGGGACAGGTCATGATTGACCAGCTCCGGATTCGCGGCATCGGGAAATCTTCCGACCCGCCGGACCAGTATGTGGAGCCCGCTAGCGGGAACCCCGAAAGCCGCCAGGGATCGGTAAAGGAATAACTCGGCTCCTTCACTCCATCACGGCAGTTACCCGCGCCGCGCGAGATGCCTCGATTGAGCTGTATTTCAGGCGGTCGGATTTGTCCGGATGGAAAGCTGCCCCACGCAAGCCGTCCTCCCGTTGGTCGGACTCGCGGCGGACAAAGTCATCCGCGACCGGTAGCATAAAGATTGGGCGCTGAGCGGTGGCTGTCTGTTATCCCGTTTTGTTCCGCGAGCGGCACGATTGAAAGGTGGCCACGCACGGGCTTGAACCGATGGTCCGAGCTTCTCCAGGGCCCGCCCGGCAACGTCTCGAATTCCGACCTGTTCCAAGGGTGTTTGAGGAGCAGCGATGCTCGCTATTGCAATCCGATGCCATTTCATTTTCCGCGAAGCCCCCTCGCTTGGAGCCAACGGCCCGCGCGACTCCCAGACCCAAGAAAAAAATGAGAGAAGAAAGCCTCCAGGAGTCACCGAATTTCCGGTCCCAGAATGTTCCTGTCGAATCGCTTCACCCCCGCCTCCCCATTGCTCCCTCCGCGTTCCCGCACAACACACACGATTGCAATCTCGCCGAGAGCGGGTACAATGCAGGTAGAGAAAATGCAGGCAGAGAATACGATGAGGGTTATATCGCTGTCGCATCGGGTGTTTCGATGGGCCAAGCGGTCCGGGCGATTCGCTCTGGCGTGGGTCCCAGTTATACCGGAACATTCCTTGTGCGATGGGTGTTATTGTCCGAGCAGTTAGTAGGTACTCTTTCTGGACCGGGTGAGATGCATGATGCAGTGCCAAGCAGGTTCCGGGGCCGTGCTACCGCGTTCCGGTAAAACTAGTTTGGCTTGCCGTTTCATTTTCTTTTCGAAACGTGCAGATCCAACGCGATTGGAAGGGAAATACGAAGTGCAGTCGCCGTAAAGTCACCTCTTCGGTGGCGTCGCGCATGACAGACGGATGAGAGCTGCCTTGCGAGGCGTCGCATGCTTATCTCAAGGACGGGGCGTTCCCCCCTCACCTCAACCGCCACGGCTTCGTGCGGTGGTCAGGTTGTGCCAATTCGCGCCTTGATGCACTGGAACAAGACTCACATGAGTTATCGAGCAGAACCCTGTTTGCGCGTCCATGCGCGTGGTGTATGGACGGTCGCCGTGATGCTCACGCTGACTGGTTGGGCCATGACGCTCCACGCGACAGAACCGGACCGGCGCGGTGAGTCCCCTCACGTTGAACGTTCCTCGCATTTCGTGCTCCACACGGATCTGTCGCCCGCCAGGACCAACAAGTTGCTTGAACGGTTGGAGGAAACACTGGCTGAAGTCTCCGACTATTGGCAGCGTCCGACACGAGGGCGGATAGAATGCTTTGTCGTGGACGATCTTGATAACTGGCCGCATGACGCCTTGCCCCATCCCATGGCCCGCCTGATCGTCGACCGAATCGGCGGCGTCACGCTCGTTGATTCAACGGGCGCGGGGATCCGAACCAAGCGGAAGGTCACCGTTCTGGCGACATCGCAACAAGGGGCAGCGGAACACGAAGTCGTTCATGCTTACTGTGCCTTGATGTTTGGAGTGACCGGCCCCGTCTGGTATCGTGAAGGCATTGCTCAGGTTTTTGCATACAATGAAGAGACGCAAGGGGGATTGCATTGCCCTCGAGAGATGCTTTCGGATTTGGCCAGTCACTCTCCAAAACCAATCGCCAAAGTTGTCAAGGGTCGCAACATTTCGCGCGGACTCTGTGATTCGCTGGTCAAGAAAATGAAGGGCCGCCAAAACAAGGCCGCGTTTCTCTCCATTGATAACTGGAACCAAGGGGATGCTCGCGAATTGGACAGGTTGAAACGGGAGTATGCTTGGTGTTGGCTGGCATGCCATCTGCTTTATCACAACCCGAACTACCGAGACCGGTTCCAGTCACTGGGCCAGAGCTATCTGGCCGATCGGCGGGATGCGTTCGACGCTCTCTTTGGTCCGATCATGGACCAGCTGTCGTTTGAATATGAATTCACCTTTCGGCGTTTCGAGCCGGGGTATCGGGTCGATCTGTGCCATTGGGAGTGGGACAGACGCTTTCGCTGCGCGCGGGACGGTCATTCACCGCGGGCTCGAATCAAAGCGGCCCGAGGCTACCAGGCATCGGGGTTGTACGTGAGGCGGGGCCAATCTTATCAGGTTGAAACGCGGGGATCCTGGAAAACGCATCCTCGACAACCCGCCACGAACGCGTCGGGACATCCAGGCGGCCGTGGCCGCATGGAAGGCGTCGTGATGAAAGATTATCAATTGACCAAACCGTTCGGCATTGGCGATAAAGCGAGTTTCGAAGCGCCAAGCAGCGGCCGGCTCTACCTGCGATGCCGGGATGACTGGACACAATTACACCACAACGAGGGAAGTATCGTGGTGACGCTCCAGCATGTTAAAGACACCTAATTTGCCTTCGACTCGCCAGAACTTGACGATTCGAAACATCGCGCCGGAGAGAATAATAAACACGGACACAAAATAGCAAAGCCCCAACCGGGTGTATAACGTCGTCGGCTGCATGCCAAGGAGTGAAGGTTGGATTGTACTGGCGCATACTCCAGTATTAAATCGATGCCGCGTATTCAGATAATTTGCTCACAGTTTGTGGCAAGCCTTGCCGATGCAAGGTTTCCAGCAATTTTCTCCTCGGCTCGGCGATGAGAAAAGTCTTGTTCGTTCTCCCGAATGTGTCGCATTTCATGGCGGTACACGCTCTTCGACGGGCAACGTTGAACGGGCTCTTCCGCCCGTGTGTTCTGCAACGGCGGGGTCTGCTTCAACCACGGAGGACACAGGCTTGAGAAACATCATGGTTCACCCGTGTTGATCAATGTTCCGCCTAACTTCATCATTCGAAATTCCTTGCTCGATATTCGATATTCGATATTCTCTCCGTGCTCTCTGCGATTCCAAAAATGTCCGTGAACGTTGAGGGCTTGGCAGCCTAAGAACCCATAACAAAACCATGCCGATTTCCCGTAAACCAAGGGGCTTTGGAGGCAACAGCTCGGTTTTGTTACGGGCTGTAAAACGCGCTCGTCCTTTTAGGGACGCAATGGCGCGTGGGCAATGAGCGCACGGGGGACGCGGACGGCGGCTGGAAAGGGAATTGCATATTGAATATCGAGCAAGGAATCATGAATGACGAAGGAAAACCCCAACGTGGCCAAGAATCCAACGGTCACGGAGCAGTTTGTGCCCAAGCTCAGACAGTCTACGTCCTTTGGTGGCGGCGACATCGGATGTGACGGATGTGCCTACCTAGCCCAATTGCCTTTGCGTGACGCTGTGAATACAATGTGGACACGCGCGTAATAGACCCTGCAGTTGCATAACGATTGAAGTAGGACGGGTCTCCAGGCCCGTCTGTTGGCGTGCGAAACCGACTTTGATTCACTGTCTGCAAAGTTCACGAAACGTGAAGTCTGCAAACATCCGCAAGATGACCATTTTCCACTGTGATAGACGGGCCTGGAGACCCGTCCTACGCATTCCTTTTTGCAACGTTGGGGTAGACTGACCAGCGGAGAGGAAACCATGCCGACAACGAGCGGGAACAAGCCAACCCGGTTGAACATTCGCGTTAGCGAACACGAGAAAGACGTCATCACGAAAGCGGCGGTACGACTGAACACCACGGTGAGCAGCTTTGTGCTGCAAAGGGCCTATGCCGAAGCGCAGGCGGTCCTGGCCGACCAGAGTCAATTCCGGTTGCCGGACAAGCAGTGGGCAGAGTTTTGCAAAGCTCTCGACGCACCACCGAAGGACGTTCCTGCTTTGCGGGAGTTGCTCACTAATCCAGGTGTTTTCGATGAGTAGTGCGGCATTGGAAGCGCCGGTTCCGCTCAAGCGGGGTCATAAATGCGACGAGTTCGATTGCGGTAGTCCGCCGTTGAACGAGTACCTGACACGGTTCGCCTGGAGTAACCAGGAGTCAGGGGCGGCGCGAACCTACGTCGCGTGCCGGGGCAAACGAGTCGTCGGTTACTACTCGCTGGCGTTTGGTGGCGTCGAGCATGAAACTGCTTCGCCGAGGGTCCGCAAGGGGCTGGCCCGGCATCCGATTCCCATCATGCTCTTGGCGAGACTGGCCGTGGACGTCACCGAGCAGGGACAAGGTATCGGCAAAGGGCTCCTGAAGGATGCCCTGCGGCGGACCTTGCAAGCCGCTGACATCGGTGGCCTGCGCGCCGTGATCGTGCATGCGACGGACGCACAAGCAAAGGCGTTCCATGAAAGATTCGGCTTTGAACCCTCGCCAGTAGATGAGCTGCATTGGATGTTGCTGTTGAAAGACGTGCGAAAGATCGTGATTGGATCCCAGTGATGAGTTGGACCATGGGCGGAACTCGCAAGCGGGCAGATGAAGCCGACTCGCTATTAGCGTTTGTTCAAAGCGACGGATTTGAACACGCGAATCTAGAACGGCTGACAGACGCTGGAAAACCATCGTCAACCTGGCCCGTCTGGCCGTTCAGCATGACGCACCTGTTCCCCAATGTTCTCCTTTATCCGTGGTCAGAAGCCGCCGTTCCCACGGCGTCGGCGATGTTGTCAAAGCCATCGCGTTCCAGCAGTTGGCGGAGACCGCGGTTGATGCGGGCAACAAGCGCGGGGCCCTCGTAGGTCAGACCGGTCATGAGTTGAACGAGCGAAGCGCCGAAACGAATCTTTTCATACGCGTCCTCGGCCGAAAAGACACCGCCGGAGGCCATGATTCGGTAGCGCGACCGATCCATGCGCTGATACAATTCACGCAAGGATCGATCGAGCACCGCGCGCGACGGCGCGCCGGATACGGCTCCCGGCATGGACTCCCATACCGACCGGGGGGTCGCCAGCTGTTCCGGCTTTCCGGGCGGCAAGTTGAACATGAATCCGGAGACGAACGAAAACGGGTCGACCTCCTCCAGCAATCGGTCGATCGTGGCGATGCCGCCAACCGGCGACACTTTCAAAAAGAGCGGACAGGCAAGGTCCAGATCGCCGAGGGCCGTGAGTAGCCGCGCGATGTTGCCTGCAGTGGCGAAAAAGTCCCGGCCCATTTCAGTGTTTGGACAACTGAGATTGAGGTTCAGGTAGTCCGCTCGGCTCTTCAGTTTGGAAACGGATCGGACGTAGTCCTCCAGAACGGCATCCTCCCGATCCGGCGGGGCATTGGGGCCCCGGTTCGTCTTCACGATATTGATGCCGAGCGGCACGGGAACGCTTTGTCCCGCCAGCCGCCGGGCAATGGCTTCGGCGCCGTCGTTGGGCAGCCCATAGTGCACGCAAATCGCCCGGTCGAGCGGCAGCCGCCACAATCGCGGCCGCGGGTTCCCCTCGGAAGGGTCCGCGGACACCGATCCGACCTCCACGAAACCGAAGCCGAGTGCCGCCATCATGCGGATCGCTTTTCCACTCTTGTCGTACCCGGCTGCCAGTCCGATCGGGTTCGGAAAAGAAACGCCCGCCACGTTGCTCCTCAACCGCTCGTCCAAGACCCCGTACCAACGAGCCACTGCCGCTCGCAGCGGCGGGACGGAGCCGACGATTTCACTGAAACGGATCGCCCCATTGTGAACCGTTTCGGCATCACATCGAAACAGAAGTGGACGAACCAGTGATCGATACATTGCCGGCACTTGCTGTCCCCTCGCTGGTTCATGGTCGGGCCGCACCCCACGCGGCCCCGTTGGTCCGTTCGGTCCCCGCGCTCCCAGGTTCAACACCGACAAGACGCAACCGAGTAATATACCCTATTGTTGCATAAAGACGGCGTAGGACGGGTCTCCAGGCCCGTCTTTTACAGCGCATAAATGTCTTTTTGCGGTTGTTTGAAGATCTCAC
>JBNJEM010000013.1:0-31288 GCA_051745935.1 Planctomycetota bacterium | reverse complement strand
GTCGACCGTAGTATTCCTTGACGGCTGCCCCCTTACCGTAAGAACCGCCATGCGGACCGGTCTTGACTGTTGCGTCTGTCCCCGCCGCGCGAATCGCGAGGATGGTTGCCGCGGCCGCTTCCGGGAAACTCGATTCCGTTACCGCGAGTTTAGTGATGATGCACATCGAATTGTCCGGGATAATTGAAGCAAGGCGCAAGTGGGATACGGGCTTGAGACCGTCGCACGCCACGGCCTTCACAACAGCCTGATTTTGCCACAGGTAGATAGGAGCAGCACCGATGCCGCGGAATTCGTCTCACTCGTGCTGCTGCTGCTCCTCGCGCTGGTCGATAATGCGAACGAGCCGTTCCACAAGCAGATCGGCAATCACACGATGGCCGCGCGCGTCCGGGTGCAGGCCGTCGGGAAAGTATTCCAGTCGGGCGGGTTTCCGCTCGAACGCCCGATACACATCGATCAACGCAACCTGCTTTTCGTTGGCTACGTCACGCATCGTTCGCGCATAGTCCTGAACCAGGAAGTTAATTCCGTGTTTACGGTACGGCTCGAGGTGCATTCCCCCGTAGCGCTCGGTCATGGGCGGACACGTCATCAGCACTACCGTTATCCGAGCCTCGCGGAGGCGATCTACCATTGTGCCGAGGGCTGCCCTGAACTGCTGGCGTTCCACACGGGGCGTGGCGGCGAACCCATTCGTTTCCGGCCGATAAAACCCCGCGTCGTTCCCTCCGAACATGATCGTGACGATGTCCGGCTGGCGGTCCAGCACGTCGGTTTCAAGCCGCTTGAGCGCCAGCGTGACAATATCACCATTCACGCCCGCATTGAAGACCTCGACTCTCTTCTCCAGCTTCTTCGCCAGTTCCCGTCGCGTGATCTCTCGAAAGGTCTCCGCCTCTTTCACTCCGGCCAGACCCGTCCCATTGGTGATCGAATCGCCCAAGGCCACAATTCGCACCGAATCCATTGTGTGCGCGCTCCTGATATCGGAAGTTTCCGGGTCGCCGGATTTCGCTGGATCGTCAGCAGCGAATGTCCGTCCTCCAGTACCCGTTACCATCGGTAGAAACAACGCCACCATCAATAGGAACCTCATGGGGAACCTCCACGGCCGCACGCCCAGCTGCTCTCGGATTCGGGCCAAGTTTTCCGTTCGCACATGATAGCCCCAAAAGCCATATCGTCGTTTGTTTGACGATCCACCTTTGAGGAGTTGAAGTGCCTTCGCAATACCGATCGTTGATGGCAAGGACAAGAGCATGTGCACGTGGTCTCCGACACCTCCAACTGCAAGGGCACCCATGCGGTTTTCTTTCGCGATGCCGCCTAAGTATGGCCAGAGCCGTTCCTGCAACGCAGGTGTGATCAATCGTTGGCGATGTTCCGTGCTCCAGACATAATGATAGAGGCAACTGGCATATGAATGAGCCATGATGACACCGCCTTTCAGTCGTCCCTACGGGACTTCGGACGATTGATATCAAATCGAACCCCAGCGATAAACCGCTGGGCTATTATCGATCGTCCCTCCGAGACGAACAACCCGGCCTACTGTTTCGAGGCACGTCCCGAGTAGCCGCCTATTCTTGGACCCATGCGGGAATCCCTCGACCAGTCAGGATCAGAGTGTCTCGGATTTGCGGATTTGATACCCTCGATGACCAGGACGATACCCCCGCCACTTCTTTCTTTCCTAGCCGTTTGGATCCTGGTCGTGGCGAGCCCTCGCCGCAGGCCCCCGCCACCAACCGCCCCCACGGCGACACACGCTGTGACGACGACGTGGCCTCCCACCATTCCGGCGACGATCACGCTCTGCAAATGCTTGACCAAGTTGTCAAACCCACGGCGAAAACCAGGGCGAAAATCAGCGTGATACGTGTCTGCCTTCGTCCTTTCGCCTCCGACGGTAAAGCGTGCCAGCTCCCACGACCCCAAGGAGCCCGGTGAGCAACAGCAGGCTGCTCGGTTCGGGCACTACGGAGATAGAACCCAGCGCCGGCCCAACTGATTCCAGTTCGGTCCCCAAACCCGTCGTGACATTGTCCGCGCCCGTTGCCGTGATCACGGAAGTACCGAGGGAATCACCCGTGAACGTCAACGTCGTCAAATAGATGCTTGATGAACTGCTGGTACCAAGCAGCGAGGCCGGCGCAAACTTCGTGCTGTCGGCCTGTAGCGTCAGCTTGAGGAATTCTGGATCAAACTCACTGCTGAGCGCCAGCGAGCTCACGTGGAACAAGTCTGGTGAAGTGACTTCCTCGCTCACCTCAAAATCGATCGAGCCGAGGCCTTCGGTATCCAGCACTCCCAGGGCTCCATCCGTGTCGGTCAGGTAGATCTGGACATCCACAGTGCCGCCGACACCGACGATCTCAAAGTCAGTTGTAGGTACTCCGGAAGCGTCACGAAGCGAAAAGACAATCTCCGCTTGCGACACCGCCACACCCGTCCCGCAGAAGAAGAACAAAACCAACGCGGTCACTTTCGCACGCATTATCTCACCTCATGTTGACTCTCAAAAGAGTCTCTCTCAACAGGCACGCCTTGCAACCTAATCTCAAACCCGACTTCATGTCAACATTCCACCGATGCCACATAGCCAACCTGCCGGTAACGGCACGCAGGCCCCCTTCAAGTCGCTACATGGTTCTTACAGCCCGTAACAAAACCGGGGTTCCGCTTCAAAAACGCCCTGGATAACCGCACACCCGCACGGTTTTGTTATGGGTTTCTAATTCTCACGAACCCTGCCGTCGGGGCTCCAGATACCTTTGCTGATATCGCTTGGCGAACTCCTCGTAATCGTCTCGATCCACGTCGTCGTCGGAGTCGTAGTCGAAGTAGGGCGAGTACCCCCCATCGGACGACGTACTGTCGTACGCGCCACGGAACATCCCCAGATCAATCCCGTCCACATACCGGTCCCCGTTGCCATCACCGAAGAAACGGAAGAACTCATCCCTGGCACCGAACTGATAGTCCCCACCCTCCACGTCATCGCCATCTCCGTCGAGTGCCTGCCCCGCAGCGGTGACGTTCTCGGCAAGAATGGTCAGCAGGTAGTTACCATCAGCCAGTGATCCTCCCGTAAACCCAGCCGAATCCGGGAACTCCAACGCCAAGATCGTCTTGTGGCTGCTGCTGACGTCGGTCAGCGTCCAGCCGGTTACCGCCGCACCAGAGTTCTTTTCCTGCAGCTGGAAAGCATCCTCGCTGTAAGTCACCATCGTGTTGAAGGTGACCGTCAGCCGAGTGACCATCGATCGCCCAACGGAACCGTCGCCGATGACGACCGATTCGACCGCCGGGGCAGCGCCGGCGGATGGCTGCACCGTAATATGCACGGTAGCAATGTTCGAATCCTCTGCCCCATCCGTGGATCGGTAGGTGAAGCTGTCCTCTCCGGTGAAACCAACCTCGGGGGTGTAGGTAAAGGATCCGTCCGGATTCAGCGTGACGGTCCCGTGACTGGGATCGCTGACCTTCGACGCCTGGAGCGACTGGCCGTCGACGTCGATATCGTTCTGCAGCACACCGGGCGCACCGATCGTCAACGACGCGTCTCCGTCGCTGTTCTGTGTCAATGTGAAGAAGTCGTCCGCCGCAATTGGTACATCGTTTAGCGGGCGAACGGTTAACGACACGGTGGCAACACCGGACAACTCGTGTCCGTCAAAGCATTGATAGGTGAACGAGTCATCGCCGTGGAAGTTCACCGGCGGCTTGTAAGTGAATTGCCCCGTGTTGGGATTAAAGACCAGCTGGCCATGTTTCGGTCTGTCAACGATCTGCATCGTCAACACATTCCCATCCGGATCGCTGTCGTTGTCAAGCACACCGGGTGCAGCCACCACCAGCGTTTGATCTTCGTCGACGCTGTACGAGTCGTCTTCGGCTTGGGGAGCACGGTTATCTGCCTCAGCAACCGTAATGGTTACGGTGGCCGGCGCGGAAAGCTCCTTACCGTCGCTGACCAGATAAGTGAACGTATCCTCGCCCGTAAAACCATCGTCCGGCGTGTAATCGAAGGAACCGTCACCTCTCAGGCTCAGCGTCCCGCGGGTGGGGTCGGTCACCTTGACGGCCGCCAGCACATCGCCCTCGGCGTCAGAATCGCCGGCCAGCACGCCCGGTGCGGCGACGTGGAGCGTCGTGTTGCGGCTGGCCGTGAACACATCATCGTTCGCAATCGGCGGCGTCACGTCCACAAACACGTCGAAGAAACTGTCGACCGAACGGTTGCCCGCCGGATCTTGCGCCCGCGCGCGGAGCAGGTGACGCCCTGGTGCCAGATCCAATTCTTTCAAAAAGCTCGTTCCGACAACGGTCGCCTGACCCAGGCTCGTTAACGCGCTCACGTCATACAGGTGCACCTGCAGACCTTCTTCGGACAACTGACCCGAGAAAGTGACATGCTGTTGGCTCGTGAAACCGTCCGTCGACGAGGCTCCCGTGTCCGGGGTGATCCGCAACCCCGTCGGGGCGGCCGGAAGATCGAGATCGACGAAGACATCGAAGAAACTGTCCGTCGCATTTCCTGACGGATCCGTCACGGTCAAACGAAGGTGATGCGCCCCGCCGGCCAGGTCCAGCGCAAGACTGAAGTCGGTTGACGAAACGTCGGCCGGTCCCAAATCCGTGCCGGTCGTCTCGTTAAACACCGAGACCGTCAATTCCTCCTCGTCCAGGGAGCCGGACAGCGTCACCTGCCCGGTCTTCGTGATCCCGTCATCAGGCGACACGCCCGTATCGGGAGTAATTCCCACGTCGGTGGGTGCGTTGGGCGGGATCACGTCCAACGGCCGAGTACCAAAGTCGATATCATCGCGTGACTGTCCCGGCGCCATGTTAAGTGTGTACGCGAAGGGAACACCATTGAAGGTACCGATCCCCCCCTCGTCACCCCCACCATTCGCTCCCCCGCCGCCGGGATCAACGCTCGGCGCATCGTAGTTCCAAACCGCCTCCGCCAAGGCCAGGAGGTCCAGGCGGCCGTAGGAAGCTTGGGTATTGAGGACGCTGTCATCTTCGTCATCGCCGTCGAAGATCGGGGCACTGACGGCCTGCAGCAGTCCGCGGAATTCGGCGGGCGTCAGGAGCCTGCCGAATTGCTCCAGGGCGATCTGTTGGGCCAGCACGGCTGCGCCGGCGACGAAGGGCGACGCCATGCTCGTGCCGCGCATGGCGGTCACGCCCCCGTTGGCATCGGCCGACGTGATCATCACTCCTGGCGCAAAGGCATCCAGCAGCGTCGGATTGCGCTGCGAAAAACTGGCGATCCGGTCGGCATCGGTCGTGTAATCCGTGGCCCCTTCGCGGAACGACCACGGCCCACCGCGCTCGGCATCCCAGACGGCCCCCACCGCCACCGAGTTCGGATCCGCGGCAGGATACGAAAGACCAGGAGCGGCATCGTACGCCCCGTAACGGTTACCGGCCGCCGAGACGGTGACCACCCCCAGCGACGCCAACGCCGCCAGCTCGTCGTCCAGGCCATAATGGCCCCCGGCGGTACGCCAGTTGCCACCATCTCCCAGCGAGAGATTCACAGCCGCAATATTGTACTGGGCCGCATTCTCGTACACCCACGTCAACGCTTCTTCCAGATACGACGTGTAACCAACGCCATTGTCGCTGAACACCTTCAAGTGAATCAGGTCGACGCCCGGCGCGACGCCCGTATAGACGGCGTCTTCGGATGCGATGATCCCCGACACGTGCGAACCGTGTGCGGAGCTGGCCGAGGCATTCGTGTCGTTGTCGGCGAAGTCATATTGGAAAACAACGCGATCGGCGATGCCATCTCCGTCGGCATCTGGCCCGAAGAACGGGTGATCGACGTCGATTCCCGCATCGATCACGACTACCGACAATCCTCGGCCGTCCAGTTCGGCGAACCGCGCATCGGCGCGCAGTTGGTCCAATCCGATCAATTGGCGGGCAGCTTGCGGGCCGGCCGTTGTGCCACCATCACTGGTCGCTCCCTGATAATTCTCTGCCAGACCAGAATTGATGGCGTGGATCACGATCAACGCATCGCGAGGCGAGAGAACCCCGTCGCCATCGACGTCCAATACGTCAGCATCGGCCAGTCCCGAAACGTCCGATGTTTCACTGTTCAAGCCATGAATGACCCACAGCACGTCCACGGGAGTGATGAAACCATCGCCATTGACATCCAACGGATTGCGGCTCGTCCTCGCATCCTCGGATTCGCCCGGGGCGTAAATCTCGACGGGTGTTCCCTGCCAGCGCGTGGGACTGGTCGCCTGGCTTACCCCCGCCGCGTCTGGATGCGTCCGCTCCCATCCGTCGGGCAGTTGCGTGCGCACGATATGCCGCCCCGGACGCAGGTCCTCGAAGATATACCGACCGTCGCCGCCAGTGGTGCGCTGTAGGTCACCTTCGTCCAGATCACTGCTCTCGTTGAGATCCAGGTACACCACTCGGTCGGCCAGCACGACTTCCTCATCGTCTTTGGTCTTGTCGCCATTGGCATCCCACCACACCATTCCGCTGATCGAGACCAGTTGCAACAGGCCCGTATCCCACTGCAAGTGATCGCCATCACTGACCGTGAACACCTCCGTGCGCCCGGTATCGATATCCGGGTCGCTATCGAGCGACTCATCCGTGCCCTGGTCCGCATCGCTGAAACCGTAGCCGTTGGGCGCCACGAACTCAAGGAAATAGGCGTTGGCCGGATCGACGTCCGCGAACGAGTAGAGGCCGTCGGAGTCGGTTGTCGTTTCCGCCAAGGCCTCGTCGGCTCCATCAACGAACAGTCGCACGGTGACATCAGCCATCCCCGGCTCATCCTGATCCTGAATGCCATCGCCGTCGACATCGTCCCAAACAAAGTTTCCGATCGTTGCGCTTCCGCCCGGCGCGAACACGGTCAAATCGGCTGATGCCGGAGCCGACTCTTCGTTCCCCGCATTGTCAAACGCCACCGAATAGAAGTCGTAACGGCGGCCAGGCCGACCATCGAACAGAGCCTCGCTCAGCTGTGTTCCCAGCAACCACAACTCGAAATCGCCGCCGTTTTCGGAAACATACACGTTGAAGGCTGCCAGGCCGGACCCGCCTTCATCATCGCCGCCGCTCCACTGTACGGTGAAGTCTTCATTATCCGCCGTTACTTCCGCGGCAAAGAGCGCCGTCGACTCGGTCACTAGTCCTCCCACGGCACTGACCGGATCAACAGCATCGAGGGTGTGGAAGATGGGGGGCGTATCGAGCGGTTCGTTCGTATCAAATACGATCCGCGCGATGGCATCGACGACATCGCCGGTCCGCGCATCGCGATTGGGCCGCACCGTGTAAGTAGCAAATCCCTCTCCGGAACCGTTCTCATCATTAACTGCCAGGAAGCCGACGTCGGCATCCAACGGCGCCTCGCCGGTCTCGGGGTCGATCGTTCGCAATTCCCAAAAGACTTCCCCCGTGTTGACATCCACTCCGGCCGCCACGTCGACGAAATAACCTTCCTCCGCGGTCAGATCGATACGCGTGCTGTGGAACGCTCGATTTTCGGGGACTTCAAAGACACGGTTACCGAAACCGAAATCCCCCAACCGGAACGTGCGCGGATCCAGATCGCTGTCCAACTGCTGCGTGATGGTCACCACCTGCGCCGGCGCGGTGGCGAATTCGGGATCGTTCTCGAACCGGATCATGTAGTCCAACCGGCGATCGGCCTCGACCCAGTTCTCATCACCATAACCTTCGGGCCCGAGGATATCGTTCGGGTCCACCGGCCTGCGGACGCAGGGCTGGTAGGTGATAATCTTCTTGCAGTTTTCCGCGTCGATCGTGGTCGTGAAGCCGCATCCTTCATTCGTACCCTGATACTCCGTTTCCCAATCCTGGCATTTGCAGCACTCTTCGGGAACGTCGATCCCGAACAGCGAATTGGCCACGATTGCTTCCTCACAACCAACAAGGTTTGCTGCTTCGTTGTTTGTCCCTCCCGTAGCCGCGACCTGGAGTTCGGGGGAGAAGAGTTCTGCCGCACTCCAACTCCCGTCCACCAAAGTGCTCGAGTACAGCGCCAAGGCCTGGCTGTCGTCGGACACGTCGGCATTCGCGCCCCAGAAAACCAGAGGCTGTCCGTCCACTTCGGAGACCGCAATATCCCCGAGATTGCGTCCGGTGGCGACAACCTCGGGCTCACTGAAATCGGTACCGTCGAACTTCGAAACCATCAAGTCGTAGTTGTCATCAAGTGACCTGCTGGACCACGCCGTCCAGACGGTTCCATCCGAGAGTGTTTCGGACTGCACCGCGGCGTCGCTGCCGGCCGTCCCAGCCAGTTGCACCGGCGCCGACCATTGCCCATCGCTGTGAAGTGAATAGTAGACATCGGTGTCTTGACGCGCTGCCATGACTTCTTCCGACGTCGAGTCGGCATCCAACGACGAGCCGTCCGCCATGGACCATACGACCATCCTTTGTCCGCTGCCGTCGACAACCATGTTGACGTCGCGATTTACCCCAAAGCTGTCCGGGATAGCCACGGGAGCGGACCATGCCGTGCCGTCGTATTCTGACACGACAATCGTCTCTCCCACAGCAACGTCGGGATCACCCGTCTTCGCCCAAGCAGCGTACACGTTGCCGTTCGACCTTACTGCCAGATCCGCGGGACTGTCCTGCCAGAGATCGGTCGACACATCCGCGATCACGCTGTTGGTTCCGTAGACATTTCCCGTGCCGACGGCCCCTTGCGGATTGTAAACCCACTCCAGACCGTCAAGCGGGTCATCCAGTGGATCCAATTGGAACGTGTCCAGCGAACTGCCACCGATGACGTCCACGGACCATGATTTCTCCAGCGAATAGGATTTCCACTGCGCGCTGATCGTTACTGATCCGGTCACTTTGTCGACCGCCAGGGTCGGCAGGATCTGCACGTCCGCCGTGATGGCACCGGCCAACTTCGCCTCTGCATCCTCCCAGCCGTCCACCTCGGCCTTGATGTAGGGTGACAACCCGAAATCCGCCTTCAACGACCCTTCGTCGGGAAGAACCCAGTTCGGGAAGGGAGCGGCGTCGGTCCAGCCAAGGGAGGCATCCAAGCCCGCGGAGAATTTGATCCCATTGGAGATTTTTATCGGAGTGAACCAGTCGATCAGGAAGAAGGCGCCCTCCAAGCCGTAGCCGATCGCCGCGGTCTGGGGGATCTTCTGAAACACCCACAGCAATCCATCTTCCCAGTCATATACACCCCCTACGCTGAAGCTCAAGTCGGCCTTCTCCGGCTGCCAAGTACACGTATCCTCGCAAGCTTTCCAGGTTCCAGAGCCGCTCAGACCGGACTTGTAAGTCTCGTTGTCAATCTTTAGTGAATTCTTACCGGTGACGCTGGCGGTGAGCTTGCACTGGTTGACGCCCACTTCGCCCTTGACGCTCGCCTCTGCTTCGATCAGGCTGAAGGGATCTTTGAAACTGACCTCGTATTGGAAGGGGGCGTCTGACGGATGGATCTGGCCAGTCGGTCCGGTGGGCACTCCGTTGGGAAACGTGCCCGGATTGGGCAC
Source organism: Planctomycetota bacterium (assembly GCA_051745935.1). Lineage (GTDB taxonomy): Bacteria > Planctomycetota > Planctomycetia > Pirellulales > Pirellulaceae > JBNJEM01. Next base: position 21,740 of record JBNJEM010000013.1, on the reverse strand, counting down.
GAATACATTGAAGTAGAGATCGCGATCGTCGTCGACCTCGTAGTCACTCGTGGCATATACCGCGACCACCTCGCCGCTGGGAGTGATCGCAACATCAGGCGCGACATCGCGGGTCTTGTTGTCAGTCAACACCAACACCTCGCTCCATTCGTACCCTCCCTCGTCGGCCAGCCGACCGACTGCGTAGTGAATCTCCGCCTCGTTGCCCGCTCCGTTGCTCCACGTAGCAATCAAGCCCGGTTCGGTGCCGTTGATCAGATTATCCGCGGCCCGCAGTGAAAGACTCGCAGCATCTTCTTCAGCAATCACCTTGGCTTCGACCCAGCCGTCACCGTCATAGTAGGCGTGCCAAATGGCATCGCGGTTGACGTAGACGATTTGGTTGACACCTGCGGAATCCACTACCAAAGCTGGTTGGGAAAGCTGTTCAGGAAAAGCTTCCTCGACGCGCTGGAAAGCGTAGAGTGTAATTCCTTCCGCGTCCTGTCCCGCCTCAACGACCAGGAAAGGTGCTTGCGCATCGACCGCGCCATCACGGTCCTGGTCAAAGGCGTAGTCCACATCCGTAGCGAGCTGGTAGGTTCCCGGTTGCAGGTAACGAAAACGAAACGTGCCGTCGCCAAGCGTTGTCGTGCTGGCAACTTTCCGAATACTGTCACCGACGATCTCATAAGCCGCGAGCGTCATGTTGGACAGCGGATCACCGCTTTCCGCATCCAACGCCGTGCCGGACGCCATGAGCGACGGCAAGAAATCGGGGTTGTCAGCGTAGATACGTTCGAACATGAGTCGAACGTCGCGCACGGGATCACCTGGTTCCGAAGTCACCACGGCCAGTTGGTTCAGAAACTGGACGTACTCACCCCAGGTGGGTCCAACCCGCGTCGGCAGGTTGGCCCAGAAGGCGTTCCAATCCGTTTCGGCAATGGATGCCGGCTTGGCGGAAAGCCGCAGCACTTCCCATTCATCAGCCGTGATCGTGTTCGTGTCGTCGTGCGTGACGGGGTAGATTTCCAGATCGACACTTCCACCACTGTTGTAGTGCAGGGCGACACTCTCGAGTGCACCCGGCCGCAATATGTCGAGCGGGCCCTCATGTGCACCACCGAAGATCTGCAGAGGAATGCCGGAGACTAGTTCATCGGGACGGAAGCCGACTCGCGTGTTGTTGGCGCTCTCAACCCACAACAGCGGAGCAGCAGCGTCCTGGTCGCCGGCATTGCCGAAGTCGATATCGAAACGATAGTTGCGATCTGGCCGCACGACAGCCGGTCCGCGACCGTTGGTATCGACGAGGAAACCATTACCTTCGACAACCGTCAGACTGTCTTGCAGGACAGTCGAAACCGCTTGCTCCTGATCCGTTGCCCGCACGGTGTAAATCGCTGGAGTGACACCAAACGAATCAAACGTTACAAAGGCCGTGGCCGAGTCTTGAATGAAAACGCGCTCGGCCGGCAAGGCGTCGCCTTTGTCATCCACTAGATCAAACGTGGTGCTGTCGTTAAATCGAGCGCCCGACACCTTGACCGTGGCATCTCCAGCGTTGCCAACCGTGTCAATGTGCACCTTCTCAATGGAGAAGGGAATCAGCTCCGCGGAAATCGTGTACTCGCGAGCCGCCGGGGCCGAGGTGCCATAGGCCAGTATGTAGTAGGTGCCCGTCTGCTGGACCGGCAGCACGATCTGCTGGTCCGACAAGAACGGCTGATTGGCCCCTTGATCGAACTGGTTCCGTGACGGCATGCCGCCGTAACGGACATACAGTTCCGTGAACAGATCATCGGCGCCGTCCAGACTGATGCGGACCGTCTCGCCGGCCTCGATTTCAGGTGTCTTGTAGAAGGCAGATGCGCCGCGGGACAACGTGGCGGTCTGAGCGTTTTCATCACCCAGCTCCAGCAACTGAGCATCCACCTCCATCAAATCGAGCGACGCCCGCAAGTTGTTCGTTTCGTCGCTTTCGGGGATGTGATTGCGGATATCACTCCGAACGATCACGTGATAGTCTCCGGGCAGCACCCCAGGTAAGGGAGCCGTGATCGTCTCGGTGTAGCTGCTGCCGCCCGGCACGTCACCGCGGTGTAAGACGCGGCCGAAGAAGGCATCGTCGATGCTCCACGTGGCGTCGGCAGAAATATACAAGGAATCGTACCAGCGGCCGATCGCCGGGTCTTCACCCTGGTTTTCCACGGTATAGGTCAATGTCGCATTGAAACCGGGCGCTGCCGTCGCGGGGATCGTGATCGGCTGGGCCACGACAAGATCCGCGGGAGGCAGGAGATTAACCAACATGCTGGTTCGGTCGTAGTCCACATTGTTGAGCTCGTCCGGCTCTTGCTTGTAGTTACCTCGATCGACCGCCACGAAGACGTAGAACGGCCCTGACAGACCGCGGGGAGTGTTGAAGGCCGTGGTGACCGTATAGCTGTCGCCCGCTGCGAGCCCACCATGGTGCCATCGATTGCCCAACGAGATGTCCGAACCAGGATCGTAAACCTGGTCTAATGACAAGTAGACCTGATCATACCAATTGCCGGTCGCCTCATCGCCCGCGTTGGTGACTGTCCAGGACAGTGTGAAGGGCTGGCCGCTGAAGGCCTCGGTCGGAGCGTCGACTTCGTCGAGTACCAGGTCGGGCACGAGGACGGTACCCTCATCGGGCGGCAAAATCGGCAGAGGCGTATCCGGATCGTCAGGATCGAGATTCAGAGGCCGGATACGCCAGTTATTGTCTTCCGCGCCGCCTTCAAACACACGATTGTCGCGATCCGTGTAGACCCCAATGTAGTAAGCCCCCGTGGCCGTGACCGGAATCGTAACGGACCTGGTGACTGTATAGCTTTGTTCAAAATCGAGCGGGCTATTGCGCCGATAGCTGCCAAGATAAACGTCATCACCGTCCCCGAGCGTCTGATTGCGAGTCAGGTAGATCTTGTCTTGCCAACTCAACGCGTTGGTTCGCCCGTCGCCCATGTTTTCGACCGTCCACGTCACCGTCACCGGCTTTCCGGCTTGGGCCGTTTCGGGTATCCCGGCAATATCGATCACCTGCAGATCCGCCAGGTTCTGCACAATCTCGACGGGAATGAGCTGCGAGTCGTTGTTCAGCTCGTTGTCGCCTTCGTACACTTGGTTGTCGGCATCCGTGCGGACCCATAGGTAGATTGTGCCACTCAGATCGATGGGAATGTTGACTTGCCGATCGACTGCGTAGTACGACTCGCCTGCCGCCAGGTCACCACTTCGGGTGAAGGTACCCAGCAATTGATCGTCCGCCCCACCCTTGATGCCGTCGATCGACGCGTAGACCTTGCACCGCCAGGTCCCGCCCACCGTATCGCCTTCTCCTTGGTTCATGACGCCCCAAGTCGCCCGGAGAAAGCTTCCAGCTACGGCAGTCGGCCACGCCTCGAAGCTGTCGGGGATAATGACCAGGTCGGGAGGATCGTCCGTGACCACCACCGGCGTGGCGTCGAAAGAGACATTGTTAGTTTCGCCCAGTGAATCGGCCGGACCTTCGAACACTTGATGGTTGGCGTCGGTGTACACCAAGAGGTGGAACTCACCGCTCAGGCCGTCGGGCAAGGTCACGGTGGCCGACCGCGTATAAGACTCGCCCGGATCCAAGGCTCCATAGTGGTTGCGCGATCCCAGAGACAGATCTTCGTCGTCGAGCGTCGTATCGGTCGAGAAGTAGTACGTGTCTCGCCAGGAACTGCCCGGCGTGCGCAAAATGCCATGGTTGGTAACCGAGTAGGAGAAGGACATCGAGTGGCTGCCCTGAGCCGCGGCCGGTGCATCGACCACATCCACCTCCAGGTCAGGTGTTACCAGCCGTACGGTTGTCGAGTCCGGTTCGAGCGCTTCGTCACGGCGTACGTTCTGGTTGTTGTTCTCATACACATGCTCGTAGACATGGTTTTGCCCGTCTGTCAGTACGATGAAGAACCACTCTCCTTCGATGTCGACCGGGATGCGCGCGTTCAGCGAGGCAGTATAGGAGTCTCCCTCGGATCCCTCGGGATTCAGCGCGCCGGAATGCCACAGGCTGCCCATATTGAACGTCGTTCCCGATCGATCGGGCGTGTCAGACAGGTAGACAAAGTCGCGCCAAGTGGACTGGAGCGTTCGCCCTTCACCCCTGTTCTCCACAGTCCAGCCGACCGTAACCACGTCGTTGGAGAAGACGGTTTCCGCTGCCGAGACGTCTGCCACCTGCAAATCGGGCGGAGGGGTCAGAGTAACCTGGGTCGGTTCCTCGATGCCGACATTATCGTCCTCGTCGTTGTGCTCATAGACGTGGTTGTGGTAATCGGTCTTGACGATGAAGTAGTATTCGCCCTGAATACCCTGTGGCAGTGTGACAGTCAGGCTGTTGGTGTAACTTTCGGTGGGATTCAGGTAGCTGGCATTGGCGACCTGACCCATGTAGGTATCACTGCCGTCCAGCAGGTTGTCCCTGGACAACCAGACGCGGTCGTACCACATCGGCGCACTGGTCGGCGCGTCGCCCGTGTTGGTCACCTCCCACTCGACAACCGCCTGCTGACTGGAAAACGCTTCCGTGGGTGGAATGACGTCGGTCACCCGCAGGTTCGGGAAGGGTGATAGTTCCACGTCCATTGCGGTATCGTCGACGGTCGTGTTATTTCCTTCGTTGGTGTGCTCGTACAGCTCGTTGTGAACATCGGTTTGTACGATGAACCATCGTTCCCCTTCCATGTTGACGGGCAGGGTGTAGGTTTGGGCGCGCGCAATCGATTCGTTGGCGGCGATCGTTCCGGTGAACCGAAAATCGCCGAGGTACAAATCGCCGCCTCCCAGCGACTGGTCGGTGGACAGCCAGACACGGTCTCGCCAAGACCCCGCGGCGTCCCCGGTGCCGATATTCGAGACGGTCCACGAATATTGCACGTCCTGGCCGGATAAACCTTCGATCGGGGCGTCAATGTCGGTGACGACAAGGTCGGGCAGCGGAGGCAAGGACAGGTCAATCGATTCAAAATTGACGTTGTTATTCTCGTCATCTTCGGCCTGGTCATCCAGAGCGTCCGTCATCACCAACACGTAGTAGACGCCCGCGTCGAGATTCGACGTGAGCGGCAGATCAACCGTCACCTCCTGCGTGTAAGCATTCTCGGCACCAGGAGTCAGCGGAATGGTACCGTCGGGCGGCGCCACGGCATCCAACAAGGAAATATCGTCACTGCTGAAGGTGGTGTCGGTCGACAACCATGCCTGATCCCACCAGTTTTCGACGGCGGCATCCGAGCCGTGATTCGAAACGGTCCACGAGAATGTCAGTGGCGATCCCAACACGCCTGAAGTCGGCAGCGCGACCGCGTCGACCTGCAGGTCCGAAGACTCGAGCTCAATCGTTGTGATGTAATCGTCATCACCGATCTCGCCGTTGACATCGTCTCCGTCCTGGTTCATGGCGTTGCCGACCAGGTCACTGATGTTCGGCCCGATCTGCATGATGTACGTGCCGCGTGCCGACTGGGCGTTGAACGTCACGGTGGCTTCGTTACCGTTGATACTGACACCGGTAATTTCCGTGAGCAGGCTGACGCCTCCCGGCCCCGTGAACTGAGTAACATCGGTGCTCGAGAAATTACTGACCGGTTCGTCGAAGATGAAAGTAAGCTGGGTGAACGGGGCCGAGGCCTGTTGCCCTGGATGCTGTTCAATCACCCGCGGACCGCTCTTGTCAATCACGAACGTCCCGGTGTACGGCTGGCTGGTTTCACCCTGTAGATCGGTGAAGGCGTCTTGCGCGAGAGTGTATGTGAACGTGCCGTCGACATCGGGTACCGTGATATGGAATCGCACCTGCCGACCATCGATCATCTCCACGTCGTCGACGGTGGCCCCCCCGTCGATCGTGAGGTCCGTCGAGTCGATACTGTCGACGCGCACACCTTCACTCATCGTGATATCCACCACACCGGGCGCCGCGCCCAGTTTCGCGCCTTCGGCCGGGCTGGTCAGCACGACTTGCGGCGACGTTGTCGAGGTACCTGTCGCACCGAGCACCGTCAAAGCGTAGGCACCCGAGTTGGCACCCAGGATGCGCGCCGTATACATGCCCGCGCCCCCTTCGGGGACCGTGTAGTGGACGCCCGCATTCCGGCCGTCCTCTTGTGGTCCTCCGTTGTCATCGTCGGCCAGCAGTAGTCCCTCGGGACTGAACAACTGTAATGCCGGGTCCAACGTATTAATCGGCTCTCCGAATCCACCGCCGGGCGTGGAAGTATAGAGCTGCAGCGAATCGCCTACTTCAGCCGCAAACTGGAACTCGGCTGGCGTACCGAGGTAATGCCCCAACACATTGCCGCTGGTGGAAATATCCTGGACGGTGTCGCCGTCCTGGAGCGACGCGGCAGGCCGTACGCGCACGTTGTCGATCCCCCACGACTCGTCGTTAATCCCCTGCAAGCCCCCGTCATAGAAGCGAATAGAAGTAGTTGTGCCGCTGGCCACGAACGGGACCGTAACGTTTCGGTAGATCGCGTCGTTCCAGCCGCCCCATCCATAGTTGGCGCCGCTCACATCCGGAGTGCCAGGGTAGCTTTGCGATCCGCCGGAATTGGTGAACGTGTGATGGAACAATTGGGTGCCCGCCACGTCGACGTTGAAGTAGTCCGGCCCCCAGCGGTTAGCGCTGCCATCCCAACTGTCGATGATCATCAGGTCGAATTCGACGGAATACGACGCTCCAGGAACGGTTGGCAAAGTGAGGGTCGCACCCGCCCCGCCGCTGAAACGTCCCAAGAAGGCGGTGAACGAGGGCACGGTCCCGTCACGCGCTGTTGTCGACCACTCGGATCCCACGGGCGTCTCAAAATCGGTGAAGTAGGTTTCCAGGGCAAAATCGCCACTGCGCGTCACCACCAACGAGTACTCACCATCACCGAACACGCGCGCATGATAAGTGCCTGCTTCGGGAGCGGTGAAACCGTGGATCGCTTCATCCACGTTGTTCCAGCCGCTCACGCCGAGGGCCAACGTGGTGCCCGTGTCATCGAGCAGTTCGAGGCGACCGCTACTGCCACCACCTCCCAGAACCACCGTGGCGATTTGGTCTTCCTCGAGATCAAACGCGTAGACATCACCACTGCCAGCCGACGCGTCGTAGCCGTGGAGTTGAATCTCGGACAAGGCGTAGTTATTGTCGCCCCCGGTAGCGCGCACACGGACCATATCGGTCGTGACGGGCGAAAACTCCTGCCATTGGTTGCCGTCGGTGAAGCCGAAGTCGGGTCGAGTGATCATCCCGCCGCCAATGCGGGCATCGTAATTCGGCGCGTTCCACAACGCCTTCCACTGGCCATCGCTCGTGTCGAGGTACTCAAACAGATACGAATCGTTGTCGTCGCCCTGGATGCGCGCGCCGGTCAAGACGTACTGCTCGGCCAAATCGATCTGCAATGTCGGATCGGTCCCGGTCCACCATACCGTGCCGGTTTGCCAGTAGGCGCCTCGAGCGAGAAAAGATCCATCCACCAGCGTACTCAGGTCAACTCCGTTGAAGCCGCCCTCCACCACGGACACGGCCTTGCCTTCGGCTACATTGGAAACGATGGTCGATGCGGCACCGACGGCCGCCCCTCGCGTTGCGCCGGACCCGAAATCGACAAACGAATTGTTGATGTCCTGGGCCGAACCGACATCATCATTCGCGTCCCCACCGATCGACTCCACTTCCACGGCCGCATTCAGCACGAGTTCCAGCTGATAAGGGCCGGAGCCCTCGGTGTTCTCTACGTCAATCGTGTACGTCCCCGCCTCCGAAGCCGCGACAGTCTGCAGCAGCACCCGTTGACCAGCGCCGGCCGCCGTGGCGGTGGCGAGCGTAGATGCGTCAGGATCCAGCAGCGCGACGGAACCTGAAATCGATGCATCCTGAGGACTCAAAAGAACCGTGACCGTCTGACCGGCATCCAAATTCACCGTAAAAGCATCGCTGTCACCGACCGAATTGAACACGCCGCTCTGTGGCGGATCAAAGACCAGCGATCCCAGCGGCGCGACAGCCTCGAGCGGCGTTGGATACTCCTGCTGATCGACATCGACGACGAAGTTGACGATAAACGGATCACCCGGCGTCCCGTCACCCGACGGCAGCGGAAAGCTCGGCGAGCCATCTAGCAGGTTGCCGCGCCGATCGCGAAACGCCTCGGCAGACGTCAATAACGTGAGCGTGTAGTTCCCTTCGGGCAGATTGTCGTACGTGATCGTGGATTGGCTGAGGGACGGGTCATAGTCAAAAGCGTCAGGTGAGTAGCTGACACCCGACACTGCATCCACCAACGTGACGTCCTCGGCCCCCAGATCTTCCGTGGCGAGTTCTTCGCTGAAGCCGACCTCATAAACGACCGGTCCCGGGCGAATCGCGTCACCCTCGGTAATCGAGCTGTCGGTGACCCAGGGGTTTGTCGCATCGTAGTCGAATTGGGCAGCGAACGCTTGCAACGCCTGCCCCGAGACGCTCGTCACGGCACCGGCGGCAATCTCCACCGTGTAGAGACCGTCTCCCACATCCCCCGAAGTGATCTCGAATTCGAGCGTATCTTGATCGATGACCACAACGGTGTCGGCATCAATCGTGCTCCCTCCGAGTGTGACCGTTAGATCAGAGGCATCGACAGACGTCAACAGGAAGGCCTCGGAGAAATCAACTCGATAGGTGGTCGGATAGGCGGATAGCTCGGCGCCATCCGGCGGCGCCGTGGTTGTGGCGACAAACGGCGGCGCTGCGCCCACCGCCCCCTCGACTCGCAACACGTATTCGCCGAACGCATCGTTCTCGGCAAAGACGTGAACCAGATACTGGCCGTCCAGGTCAGCCGTAAAGGTCAGTGATTCGTTCCCGCCGCCGTTGCCGTAAGGAACCCGCGAGTCGTGGGGATCGTACACAGCGATGCCTGGATCTAATTCATTCAACAAATCACCAGCGCCGGCTGCCGGGGTGCTCGTGCTGATCGTAATCTCGTCACCGGCGTTGGCCTCGAACGCATGGTAGTCGGCGTGATCGCCCGCCGCAAAATTGACGATCGCTGCACGCTCCGAATAGGACATCCCCTTCAACGCGTTCAACTCAAGATCGACAAGCAGCGGCCCCTTCGCCAGCGCCGCGGCTTGATTGGGATTCTGTGAGGCAAAGTGCATCACGATCTGCGTCTGGCCGGGCGCCAATTCCAGGTCGTACGTGTACCGAAGATTATCTGCGCTGCGCGATGCCGTGGTGGGTCGCATCCGCGCATCCGGCCCGGCGATGACGTGCAACATCGACGGATCTCCACCACCATTTGACAAGTCGTCCGTAACGATCCAGTCGTCCGACGCACTGAAGGATGTGTCCCCGTCGGATGTCGCCACGACGACGGTCCAGCTGTCCGAGCCGAGATTCGTATCGAGTTCAGCGGTGTAGGTCGCTGTCGTGTCACCAGGGTTGGTCACGATTTCCAGGAACCGCGCATAGTTCTCATCATCGGGGACATAGATCTTCCGCGTTATCTCCAGCCCGGACACGGCCACCGGACCAATCACCACCTCCCGTCCGTCACCTTCGGTCGTCACATTGGTATGCACGCCGAAGCCGCTGAGTCGGAGCCCGCCGTCGTACGCATCAGACGTGCCGTCGTTGATGTACCCGGACGTGTTATAGTAGCCGGATGCCCGCAGGTCCCACTCGTACCCGCTCCCGTCGAACAGGTCCAAGGGAAGCGTTGCCGTGCCGGTGGCTCCCTGAGACGAATCGCCCGTGCCGGAGCCTCCCAACCCGGCCAAAACAATCGCGGCAGGTGTAAGCACCTGCGGAATATCCGCAGCGGAATTCGGCTCCCGATCGAAGTCAGCGCCACGAGTGACGATCAGACTGTATCTATCGTCAGCCGTTCCGGCCACGCGGGCAACATATTCCCCGGCGCTCGGCGCGGAGAAGAGTCGAATATCCTGACTGACATTTTCACCATTGCTCGCGCCCAGTGCCAAGTCGACGCCGCCAGCATCCAGCAGGGTGAGCGCCATTTCCCCACCCGATTGTGAAGTCACGGCAATTGAGGCCAAATCGCCCGCTTCCAGCGAGAACGCATAGTAGTCGGCGCCCTCCGCATCCGCCACGCCGACCGCGGCAAGTCGATCCGCCTGGCCAACCAAGGCCACGGAAGAACCGTCAAGCTGCTGCGCTGTTTCGACCGTGTCGTTTGAGTTGGTCGCAAACAACGACTCTTCTTCTAACGCGGCATTAAGGATGAGTTCCAACTCATAATCACCAGAACCTGCTAAGCTCGTCAGTTCGATCTGATACGCGCCCGCCTCGCTGATCGGAGCTGTCTGCAGCAACAGCGATTCGCCCGACCCCGAGGACGCCGAACCAACCACTCCAGATGGTCCCAGCAAGTCTATTTCGGCGGCAATGGAAGCGTCCCGTGGTACGAAGCGCAACGTGGCCGTCTGCCCGGCATCCAAGGAGATGTTGAACGTGTCGACGTCGCCGGCGTCGGAAAAGTTACCGTTTCGCGGAGGATCGTGGATCAGCGAACCCTCCGGCAAGATTCCCGCCAACGGCCCATAATCCACTTCCGTCGTGTCCACGACAAACGCCAACTGGAAGTCGTCTCCCGAGACACCGTCTCCGTCACCGTCCAGAAGATTGCCATACGGATCGCGGAATGCATCGCTGGCCGAACGCAACGTCAGACGGTAGTCCCCCTCGGCAACGTCCACAAACGACACCGCAACCGTATTGTCGACAGCGAAGTCGAAGCTGACACTTTCCGGATTCGTCCCGGGGTTGGTGGTCGTCAAGTCGCGCAGCACGATGTCTTCAACTCCCAGCACGCTCCTTTCGAGAGGCTCGCTGAACTCGAGCACCCAGTCCACTGCTCCGGAGTTTATCTCGCTCCCTTCAGCGATCGAACTGTCCACGACCACCGGACCCGTCGTATCGAGCACGAAAGTTGCCGAGAACGCTGCCAAGGCGGTCTGCGTGATGCCAGTGAAAGCGGCCTCATTGATACTGACGGTGTAAGTTCCGTCCACATCGAGCCCATCGGCAATATTGAAGCGGAGCCGATTCGGGTCGGGAACGCTAAAACTGGAAGCAGCGACAGTCGTGGAACCGTCGGGCAACGTTACGACGAGATCCGATGCTTGCACTGACGGAAGGAATACGGCCTCGGACAGCTCCAGGACGTAGGTGGTGGGATAGGTTGCCGAGCGGAGGCCGGTGGCAGGCGTGGTACCGGTCACGGCAAACGTCGACTCGCCCGTGGCCCCGTCGATATGCAGCACGTATTCACCCGTATTCGCAGCGGTGACCCGAACGCGATACACGTCATCCTGCGGCGCGGGCACCGACAAATCGGTGACCTCGTCGCCCGCCGAATTGAATACTTCGATCGTCGGCGTAACTTCGTTGATCGGTTCTCCGTCCCCGTCACCAGGAATGGTTGTCGAAATGGCCAGCACGTCGCCGGCCGACACGGCCACCAGGTACTCGTCGGCGTCACCCAAATAGCCCAGCGCATGCCGGGCTACCGGCAGTGCCTGAGCCACTGTCGCTTCGTCGTTCGGCTCAAGATCAAACGTGGCGTTCCGCGTAATGACAAGACTGTAGTCCGTCGGTGCATCGGCGGTGACTTTGGCATAGTAGGTGCCGTCGGCAGGCGCAACGAACTGCGAAATCGATTCGCTCACATTGTCCGCCCCGACCACACCGCTTGTGAGAACCGTGCCGCTGGCATCCAAGAGCTGTACGTGCGTGCTGGCCGTGTTCAACGTGGTCACGACCAGTGAAGCGTTTTGCCCCGCTGTGAGATCGAAGGAGTAGACATCAGCGATGGTTGTCAGGTAGGAAATCGCCAGCGACTGGAAGTCGTACACATCGCCGAACCGGTTCTGCCCCGACGCCCGATACAGCAATCCGTCTTCCGGGTTGAACGCCAGTGCTTCCCCCCTTCCACCGTAGGGAAACGCCTGGATGAAAACAGCCGACGCATTGTTTTTGTTCAAGAGGAATAGTGATTCCCTCTGCTCAGCTTGCCTGCCCGTCAGCCCGAACAAAACACCGTCGGCATCAAAAGCAATCGCCGAGAAGTAGTCGCTCAGCACACCAACCGGGGTGCCGACACCGGTGACCGGATCAAGGATCGCCAGTTCGCGTTCACCCGTATCGTCCATCTGCAGGATCGCGTAAAGGCTATCGGTGGTCGGATCGACAGCCAGGCCCAACACACCGTCGATCGGTCGTCCGTCCAGGTCGATGGCTACCGCCTCGAGTTCCTCTCCGCTAGCCGGATCCAGCCTGCGCAGCAAAGAAGATCCGCCGGTTCCCACGTAGAGCTCTCCGGCGATCAAGGCCAGACCATGGGCACCGTCATCGATCGAACCGATGAAGCGCAGATCACCCGACGTGTCGAGAACCCACAAGCCGCCACCGTCCGACGAGCTTCTGTCGCTCAAGAAAAACTCGCCGCCGCCGGCGTAGGCCATGCCGCGTACGTTGTCACCGAGCCAGGCCACGCTCAGCTCGTTCACCACACCCGTCTTTGTTCCACCGTCATCGACAATCTCCACCGACTGGAATGCCTCCGCGCCTCCCATGCCGGAAATGCGATACAGCAAATCGTCGTCAGGATGAAACGCCAACGCTTCGCCGGCCCAGTCGACCTCGGCCAAGGTTGCAATCAGGGTTGTCGTCGCGTCTGTTTTGCTGATTTCGAACAGCGAACAGGGGACTGAGGCCCCGTCCCCGGTCAGTCCGTACAGCGAGCCGCCGGCGTCGAAAGCGATGGCCGAAAAGCTGTCGTCAAGATCACCAAGAATGGTCCCGGTACCAGTGTCTGGATCGATGATGACCAGAAGGCGGGTATTTCCAGATACATTGGTCCTCAGCACGGCATACAATTCATCCGTACCGGGATCGACCGCCAATGCCGTAACGCGCGTTACATTTTCACCCTCCAGCGAGATATCGACCGCACTGAGGTCGCCGCCAGTCGTCGGATCGATCATGCGTAGCTGATTAGAGGAGCCGTCAACGGCATACAAATCACTTCCCAGATACGCGATCCCCGAAGTGTAGCCATCGAAAGACCCGACATGCCAACTGCTGCCCGTCGTGGTCAGGGCAAACAATTCGGAGCCGTCACTCAGCAGGAAATAGCCGTTGGCATCATACGTCATTCCTTTCACGCCGTCGCCTGGAGCGACCGAAGCAAAGCCGATTTCGCTCACGTCGGCGATCGCCGTAACGCCGGCGTTGCCCAAGACAGCCAGGCGGTCCACCCCGGCTGAACCAAGCGGAATCGCACTCGCACTGAGATCTTGTGCCGCCGCGATGTCGTCGTTCAGCTCGCCCGTATACTCCTCCTGTTCAATCGCCGCGTTCAACACCAATCGCGCGGTATACCCGCCGGTTGTTGAGTTCGCGCCGGTGATCCGCATCGTGTACTCGCCCGCGGTGAGCGCCTGCACGGTTTGGAGCACCGCCGCAGCATCCACCGACGGTGCCGACGCTGCTCCCAGGGGCGTGGTGGTGTCCCCGGGGCCAAACAGTTCAATGACCGGCTGCAAACCGGATCCGTCCAACGGTTCGACCACTACGACGGTCAGCGTCTGTCCCGCATCAACGGTAATCGTGTAGTCGTCGGCATCCGTTGTGGAGAAGATGGTGCCGTTGACCGAGGGATCAAAGATCAGGCTGCCCCTCGGCGCCTTCGGATCCAAGGGCACCGGATAGGGCACTCCCTCGGCGGCATCGACAAAAAAGTCGACCACAAAGTCATCCGGCGCCACATCGCCTTGACCGGACGGCAAGGGGAAACTCGGCGCTCCGTTCAGCAGGTTGTCAACAGGGTCCCGGAACGCTTCAACACCGCTCAGCAACGTCAGCGCATAGGCACCGTCGTACAGCCCGCTGTATTCCAGCGTCAGTGTGTCGGTATCGGGATCGTACGAAAAACCGTCCGGTGTGAAGTCAACACCGAACTCATTCTCCCTCAGCTCCACGTCCTCGGCGCCCAATCCATCTTGCGCCAACGCTTCGCTGAAGGTGACCGTGTAGACAATGCTGCCCGGTTCGACTAGATCGTCAGGAGCAAGACTGCTGGACACCACGACCGGAGAAGTCGTGTCGAGCGTGAGCGTCATGGAGAAGGTCGCGTTGCCGGAGCCATCAATTCCAGTCAGTACGCCCTCGGCCAACTCGAACGTGTAGTCACCATCCGCCGGCTCCGACAGTGCGATGTCAAATTGCAGCGTATCGCCATCAATGATCGTGACAGCGTTGGCGGCAACGCCGTTGATCGTTAAATCGCCTGCCTCCACGGAAGTGAGTTGCAGAAGATTGCTGAAGTCAAGTTCCAGCGTATCGGGCCAGACAGGGAGCACCGAACCGTCGGCGATCGACGTCCCGGTGACGTCCAGGGAACTGGTCACAGCGCCGGTTGCGCCTTGAACGCGGACCGTATAGTCGCCGCTCCCCTCGACCGCCGACACACGGACCCGGTACGTACCCCCTGCATCGGCAGGCACGGTGTATTCGATGCGTGCATTTCGCCCGTCACCCGTGGAGTCGTTGTTGTTGCTTTCGACAAGGCCGCCCGTGGGATTGTAGAGTTCAAGCAACGGATCCAGATCATTGTCAGGTTCACCCGTGCCGTCGCCAGGTGTCGCCGTAGTGATGACGATTGTGTCCCCCGCGCTCGCCTCGAAAGCATACTGATCGGCCGAATCGACGCCACCGAAGGCAGCCCAGGCGACCGCCTGTTCCAGCAGCCGATCTCCGTTTCCGCTCCTCAATTCTTCGGTGTAGTTGTAGAAATAGGCCGGCCCCAGCCAGGCAGAACGCGAGGTGGAGATTTCATTGACAATTACCGTGGGATGGCCGCTGCCGTCGTCAGCCAGCACGGTCGTGTCGGGATCAGCGCCTGCCGAACTATATTCGCCCGAAGAAAAACTGAAACTTTCCGGAAGCCCTTCCGTGATGGGATGCGACGTATCCAGGATCCGCACCGACGATATGTTGGACCAGCTGCCCGAAAACTCCATCGGAACAACAGCATCCAGATCCGCCCGGGCCGTCGTCGAGTAATTCAAGACGTTGAAGTACAACCAGGCCGTCCCCACGACATTTCCGGCCCCGGTCTCATACCAGGAACGAATAGCAGACCCAGCCGCGGCCGATATCGTATCGAAGGGGTTCCCCAGCACCACGACATCATACGCCTGCAGTTCTTCGATCGTGTCCAGCCCCGTGTTCGGCACGGCGACGGCATTGAAGTCGAAATGAGTATCATCATTCAACTGGTTAACGACGATGTTGCTGTAATCGCCCTGGTGCACCGCCACCCGGATGGTATCACCAGCAGCCGAGCCACCACCGCCCGCCCCACGTGCCAGTGCCCCTAGCGCCGCGTCTGTAGACATCAGCGGCTGGGCGTCTTCGCTGCGAGAATTGGGCTCTCGTTCGAAGGCAATGTCGCGAGTGACCAACAGACTGTAATCGCCCTCTCCACCAACTGCGGCATACCAGGTGTCAGGGCCACTGGCGGCGCAAGAATCAATAACTTGACCCAAATTGGATCGCGCGCCGTCCGATATACCCGTCGCCACGAGCTCGCCGGCGCCGTTGTAGAGGTCCAACGTGAAATCGCCTTCCGGGCGACCGGCCACTGCCAGCGTGATTCGCTGATCACTATCCACCGAGAAGGAATACCAATCGTCCGCTTCACCCGCTACCTGCCCAATCACCGCGCCACGCGCTGTTGTTCCATCAATCAACTGGAGCATACTCGCGTCAAGGTTCTGTGCCGACGCTAGCGCATCATTGCCGATGCCAAGGTACGTCTCCTGCTCGACGGCCGCGTTCAGAACGACCTGGATCGAATACGCCCCGGTCGTCGAGTCTGCTCCCGTGACCGATAGCGTATAGCTTCCCGCATCGGTGATACTCAACGTCTGCAATAGGGCGTTATCGCCCGCGCCGGCGGCAACTGTGCCACCCAGCTCCGTGCTCGTCGCGTCCAACAGTGCAATCTCCGGGCGCAGACCGTCGTCCCCGGGAGTGACAACCAGCGAGAGTGTCTGATTCGCATCCAGATCCAGGGAAAACGAATCGGTTTCGTTGGCGACATCGATATCTCCACTCAGCGCGTCGGCATAAACCAGCGAGCCGACGGGCTCCAACGGCTGCGCTGCCAGCAGCATACGCGGTTCCAAGGTTTCGACACTGATCGTCGAGATGAATCGATCTCGCCGTCGACGCCGCTCTCTTCGGCGGGCGTTCTTCCGCTCCCGTGAAGTTCCACGCGATGTGCGAGGCGTGTCTCGACTTTCAATTCTGGGCAACCAAGTAGACCACGGCATGACCCGTCTCCTTATTCCGTCTTGCGCGACACCGCCATTGCATGAGCGGAAAGCCAACGCAGATGAAACCTCACCATATTGACCGGCGACTTTTGAAAATTCCGCACTCGCAAAACGTCAGTCGAAGAACACCGCTTCCAACATGCAGTCGAAACGACCTCAAAATGACGAATTACAAAAGTGGTCGAAATTACGACACCGATCATACCGCGATCGCACTAAGAATCAACGACTGACTGATAGAATCTTAATTGCCGGCTGAAAGGCAACTCCCCCTGAATGGGTGGTAGGCGCCGCGTTCGCGTTGTTTTTCGTCACGTCCGGCCTCCCCGCATGACCCCTTGGCCCCCCGGCATGACCCATTCCGGAGTCCGTGGCCCCGCGTCAGGCACCGTGCTCGGCATGCCGAGCACGGTCACATGTGAGTACGCAAATACCCATTGCCACGAATACCAAGTGCGACCCGACGAAGGGAAGCGACCGGAGTGAGCATGCGGCGGGAAACGTGGGGTTTGCGGTGTGTGAGCCCCTGCAAGTCAGTCGTAAGTCAGCTGTTTGTGGCAAATGCACCTCTGCCGCTTGCCCGACATCGGGATCGGCCGACCGGCGTCGTTCCGGCGCGCGGCGGGAGCGGCCGGGCGCGTCGCGGTTTTCGAAAAGACCGGATCTGGATTCGGCAGTGGGGAAGCATTCGGGCACTGCCCAGGCCCATTGGCCGAGCGGCAGAGAGTTGTTTACCGCCCCAGCCCGCCGTCCCGCTGTTCCGGTGCGCGGGCGGGGGCAAAGGGTACAAGCGGAACTGTCGCTTTCGGTCACTTGCCCTCTGTACCGTCCTTCGAACAAATGCCCCAACCGCCTATGTCGGGAAGGAAACCAGCTCTCGAGGAGGCCGCGACGCTCAAGCTCGGCTCATCATTGCGCGAGGTCGAGTTCATCGCGTTCGACCTCGAGACGACCGGGCGGTTCCCCATTTCGTGCCGGATTGTGGAGTTCGGGGCAGTCCGGTTTACGCCGCCGCGGTCCGAAGCCGGACTATTCCGGATCGAGCAACCAACTCGACGCGGCGCCCAGAAAACCACCTATCAAGTTTCATCCTCGATTTCTCGTCGAGCAGAGGGTCGGTCGGGCCGGACGAGCCGCAATCACGGCGTTTTTCTCAGGCGAGGCAATTACGGAAGCCGGTTGCCTTTCGAATGGGGTAACGGAATCCACTACGATTGGTAACTTCTTGGCGAGGATGGCGTAGAGAATTGACATGAATCGAATCGAACCACTAGCTTCATAATCGGATCCTGGTAGGAAGCAAAGCCCTCTGGCATGTTTTGCAGCGCGATCACGCCGGCAAGCCCTACTGCCGGGCGAACTCTATCGGCCTTCCATGCGGCGTTTTTCCGTCACGTCGTTTTCTCCTCTTACTCATTGGGGGGCGCGGCTGTCGGCTGTGGAAAACGCGAATTTTCCAGATGTGCTCGTAAGGATTCCATGCCTCGGTCGTCATTCCTTCAGAGTCGCCGCCGCGGCGCGGTGACGTAAATCCTGGTAAGTTGCCTACTGTTTCCATATTTTAGGCGGTTGGGTTTTTCCGGGTGGAAAGCTCCCCGACGCAAGCCGTCTTCCCGTTGGTCGGACTCGCGGCGGAGAAAGTCATCCGCGGCCGGTATATCTTGCCCGCGTGCCGAGTTGGGTCGACCCTAATAACAGAGGAGTTAGGTGATGAGGTTACCACTTGGGAATTCTTTAAAAATCGGACTGCTGATGTTGATGATGCTCGGTCAGAGTGTCCGCGCCCAACAGATCAAGTCGCCTCCGGACCTGTTCGAGGAGTTCTCTGAAGTTTGGAACGATAAGGGATGGCGGGCCCCAGGTGCCGCACGTCGTACGGGCTATATGAGGCCTCTTGAGGACGGCGGCTGGAAGAGTCGGATGCTGGCTTTCCGATCACTGGTCCTCACCGCAACCGATGACAGGGGCGCGGCGCGGCAAGGACTGGCGGATGACAAGGCCCCCGTGAGAATCCTGGCTGCTCAAACGCTCCAGTTCCTACCTTGTCGGGAGATGGCCGCCGAATTGATTGACGCGGCGGAACACGATGAAGAACCGGCGGTCCGTTTGTACGCAGTAGATGCTTTGGGCACGCTTGGCGGGAAAGACGCTCGGGCGGCACTTCGTCGATTACGGCAAACCGAGAAAAACCGCGATGTGAAGCGGCACGTCGTCTACGCCCTTGAACGTCGGCCGGGGTCACCCGTTGCATCGGTTGCTGATTCGCTGCGCGACTGGGACGTGCAACGGCTCGACGCGGCTCGAGTCGGCGAGATGGCGCCTGACTTTTCGCTCACCTCTCTCTCGGGAGAGACGGTCGCCCTGAGCAGTTTCCGCAGTCGAAAGTCCGTTGCTCTCGTGTTCTTGTATGGTGATACGTGACCGGTTTGCCATGGGCAGCTCGCGCAGTTGCGCGACAGGATATCCGATTTCGAAGAGTTGGACGCTCAAGTGATTGTTGTGGATCCTCATGATGCCGTGCCGGCCAAACATTTCCTCAAAGACGTCGGCATGGACACCAATGATGTCGGGTACCCACTCCTTCTGGATCCAGGACACATCGTCAGCGCCATGTACGGCGTAGCGTTTCAAATGCGCATCCATACGGAAATCAGTAACCGACCGGCCACCTTTATCATCGATCGAGACGGCATGATTCGGTACGAGCAAAGGGCAAAGACCTTTGCCGATCGTCCATCCGTGGATGACATGCTCGCGGAAATCAAGAAAATTCGGTAAAACCGTTCTGCTCTACATCGCGCGAGTGGGGCGAGTGCTGTCCGTCGCATGGTGGCGGACGGCGGCGTCCCGTTGCAACCAGCACCAGCAGAATGTTGGTTAGCCGAGTTTGGGCGAGTGCGTAATCAATGGCGAACACAAAATAGGAACAAAGTGCCCTTGTATTCCCCGCTGAGCGGCGTACAATAACGGCAATGGAGAATTCGCGGCATAACCGAGCGCGGGTTCGCCATCAAAGTTGTCGGAGGACTAGGCAGACAGCAACCCGGCCGTGCCGGGGGGGCTTGTTGACGAGTAAGCCGACGTGGTCGAACACCTGGGGGTGTTCCGCCACGTCGGCTTTTTTTTGTTCTTGTCGGCCGCTGTCGCCCCCTGCCGCTGAGGGAAGAGTCTTTTTCCTGGAAGGAGCAACGGACATGAGAAATGTCAATGCGTCCACGCAGGCTGCTTGGGGAGTATGCGGCGGCGTACCCCGCACACTAAAGGAAGGTTAAACCATGTTAGTCCTGTCAAGAAAGAGTCGGGAATCGGTGGTAGTCGGCGGGTCCGATGCGTTCCATCGCCTGCTCAAGGTCACGGTGCTCGGGATCAATGGGGCGACCGTGAAACTGGGCTTCGAGGTCGATACCGAGGTGCCCGTCCATCGTTCGGAGGTGTGGGAACGAGTCAACGGAAACGGCCATGCGCTGCGCCCCACGGGAGCGTCCTCGCTGGCTTCCGAGTGATGTTATTGCGAGCTGTCAATCAGATGCCCCGCTGGGGCGTCGCCCAGCGGACCAAACCCTTTGTTATTGGAGGATCAGACCGTGTTACAGTTAGCTATCGCTTGTCTTGTCATTGCGTTGATCGCCGCAGTGCTAGGCTTCGGAGGCATTGCCGGCTCCTTCGTGGGAGTGGCGAAAATCCTCTTCGTCGTCTTCCTCGTGCTCGCCGTGCTCTCCTTCTTCTTCGGAGGTGGGGTGCGGCGGGGAGCCTGAAAGGGTTCGCCGCGCCGGGTTGCGCTCGGCGTGCGGTCGCTCCTGGCGGGCGGCTTCAGAAGGGGAATTTACTGGGTGCAACGGGAGCCCGGATGCGCAAGGGACGCATCCGGGCGAAACCTGAAACCGGCTAACGAGAGAGTGCACTCGTGAGAATGGTTGCCACGCCATACCCGAGGGGCAACTTCCGTCCGGTACATTCGGAATTTCTTACGCTACACGGAACCGTGTGGATCTCGTGCGTCGCGAGTTTCAGCGGGTCCGCATTCTCGAAAAGGAGAGCCCGATGAAAACGTTAAGTGTTA
Organism: Planctomycetota bacterium; assembly: GCA_051745935.1. Lineage (GTDB taxonomy): Bacteria > Planctomycetota > Planctomycetia > Pirellulales > Pirellulaceae > JBNJEM01. The sequence goes on along the minus strand of JBNJEM010000013.1, from coordinate 1,300 downwards.
CTTTAAGTGTTACTTTGCTTGGGCTGACGCTGCTTGGTGCCGTCGGCTGCGGTCAGAACGCGTCGGAAGACCCGGAAGCAACTGCGCCGGCGAAAGACGAGCAATCGGCCAAGCCGGGGGAGAAGAAGCCGATTGCCGGCGAGGCGGACAACACGTTCAGCCTGTCCATGCCTTTCGAGGCCGTCACCCTCGCGCAGGGTGAGGAACAATCTGTTCTGATCGGGATCGACCGCGGTGAGAGCTTCGCCGAGCAGGTGGACATTACGGTGTCCGACCTGCCTGCGGGAGTGACCCTTGAAACGGCCGATCCCGCCATCAAGCCCGGCAGTACGGACGTGACGCTCGTTCTCAAAGCCGCCGACGACGCCTCGCTGGGCGACTTCACGGCAAAGATGACGGGTCACACGGCGAGCAGCGCCCCGGACTTCTCCGAGGAGTTCATGATCACCGTCACGGAGAACGAGAACACAGAAGAAGAGGAATAGGGACAATCTGTTAAGCCTTCACAGTCCGGTTCGGCCCTGGCGGGACACTCCCCGTGAACAGTCCCGCCAACGGCCGGCCTGACAGGCTGCAATAAACTCGCTGTTAACGATCAATTCGACCTGACAACGGAGGGCTGGATTATGAATGTACGTCAATACTGGGCTATCAACGCATGGGTGGCCCTGGGCTTGAGCTTTGGCGTCAGCCAGGCGGTATTCGCACAAACCGCCCCGGCCGGCGCCGAGGACGAAATGCAGGTGCTCACGCGAGGTCCGGTCCACGAGGCCTTCGCGCAAACAGTGACTTTCGATCCCGAGCCGGGCATCGTGGTACCGAAGGCGCCGCCGGCTGCCATCGAGGAACTGCCGCCGGACCAGAAACCGGAGGGGGACAACGTCGCGTGGGTTCCCGGCTACTGGGGCTGGGACGACGAGCGAAGCGATTTCCTTTGGGTCAGCGGCGTCTGGCGCGCCCTGCCGCCCGGCCGCCAATGGGTGCCTGGGTATTGGGGCCGGTCAGAAGAAGGCTATCAATGGACTTCCGGGTACTGGGCCGACGCCCAGGTGGACGAGGTGGAATACTTGCCCGAACCGCCTGCGACCGTCGAAGTCGGTCCTAACATTGCCGCATCTTCGGCCGACCAAACGTGGCTGCCCGGCTGTTGGATCTGGCAGCAAAACCGCTACGTCTGGCGTCCTGGCTTCTGGGCGGACGCACAGTCGGATTGGGTGTGGATTCCCCCCCATTACGTTTGGGCCCCGCGCGGCTACGTCTTCGTCGACGGTTACTGGGATTACTCCATTGCCCGTCGAGG
>JBNJEM010000012.1:0-31375 GCA_051745935.1 Planctomycetota bacterium | reverse complement strand
GGGGCTAGTCGTAAGTCTCTTGTGAGTAAGCACTTGCGCGTCGCGAAAAAAATCGGAACAATATGCCACCCGCGCGGGAAACGGGGCCCTGAGCGGTGGAGGATTCTGGACACCCAGATCGCCAGCCCCCATCTCACTGCCGAGTTGGAGGAAACCGAGCGGTCCGCGAGTCGCGTCTCCTATCGGCTGAACGTGCGATTAGGAGAGCAGGTATCTCCAGGTCATTTGCGTGAGACCATCCTGCTGGCGACCAACGATCGACATAACGCGAGCGTTCCCGTGATGGTGGAAGGTCGCGTGTCGCCGGAGATCACCGTGGCCCCCACCGCGCTCTTCTGGGGGGTGGTGGCATCCGGGCAGAAGGCGACGCGGCAGATCGTTGTCCGCGGCCGAGAGCCGTTCAAGATCGTCAGGGCCTGGGCCGACTGTGAGTGCGTTCAGTTTGCTCTTACCCCGGCGGACGCCCCCAAGACACTGCATCTGCTCCCCGTCACGTTCAGCGCCACCGGCGAAAAACGGGGCATGCGACGCACGTTGCGGTTGGAGATCGATGACGGCCGGGTCGTGGAGCTGACGGGGCATGCCGCCGTCAAAGGAGGTTGAAGATGGAAAGCGATGATGCGATTCGGCAAGTTGGCCTCACGCCAGTCCGCGGCGCGCTCCGCAAATGGTGGAACCTGAAGTCTGGTTCTTGGGCGGGCACGCGAGAGTTCTTTACACCCCGTAACAAAACCGAGCTGCCGCTTCCAAAACCCCTTGGATTACGGGACATCCCCATGGTTTTGTTATGGGCTCTGAGTCGAGTTGCCGCGTTCGGTTTGATAACGCTGCTGGCGGGCGGCGGGCTGTGCTCCGTCGGTGGCTGTCGTCGGGAGACGCCCAGCTTGGCGGCGGATGTGCCATCGGATGCGCCCCACGAACACTCCACGGCGGCCGCGAGTCCGGCCGACCTTTCCGAGTCGTTCCGGACGGCGGTGGAGAAAGTGCTGCCGGCGGTGGTACAAATCGTCTCTCGGGAAAGCTCTCCTAACGACATGTGGTCACACCATGGACACTCCCCGGTCCCATTCGGCGTGGACGAAAAAGCGGTGGCGGGGGAGTCGTCTTCTTCACTGCTCGGCTGCGGCGTGATCGTGGATGCCGCGGGCACGGTATTGACCAACCATCACGTGGTAGAGTCGGCCGGGGCAATGAGCGTACAAACCGCCGACGGTAGGCAGTTGGATGTTCGCCGTGTGGCCAGTGACGCCCACTCGGACCTGGCAGTGCTGGAACTGGAACCGGCGGAACCCTTGCCCGCCGCGCGGCTGGGCGACTCGCACGCCATGCGGATTGGCGACTGGGTGTTGACCATCGGCAGCCCGTTGGACCTGGGACCGACCGTTAGCGCGGGCATCATCAGCGCCACGGATCGCGTCCCTAAAGGGGCCCGCCAAGTGCCCTTGTTGCAGACCGACGCAGCCATCAACCCGGGGAGTTCCGGTGGAGCGTTGGTCAATCTGGCCGGCGAGTTGGTCGGGATAACCACGGCCATCGCCAGTCGCGACGGAGGCTTTCAAGGAATCGGCTTTGCGATCCCCGCGGAGACTGCGCAGTGGGTGACCAGCCGATTGCGCGAGCATCCCGTGGTGCCATGGTCGGATATTGGGGTGCTCACGGCAGCGGCGCCGCGGGCCGGCGCGTTGCTTGTGCGGGTCGATCCTCACGCGGCGGGGCACGCCGGCGGTCTCCGAGAACGGGACGTGGTGGTGGCCGTCAACGGCCGGGCGATCGAAAACCATATCGATTTTCGGCGGATCATGCCGCGACAAGCCGTGGGGGCGCCATGCACGTTGGATGTGATCCGCGATGGCGTCAAACGGACCCACGACGTGGTCCCCCAAAGACTCGCTGCTGTTAATGAAACCGATCCATGGACCGAACCGCTTGAATCCGAACCGGACGCGGTGGTCTACAGCGTGGAACTGCAATTGGCCGTCGCTGATCTCGGTGCCGCTCCCGCCGCCGATCCCGGACCACGGCCGGGGCGTGGCGTGAGAATCGTATCAATTGACCCCGACGGCCCTGCCTTTCATGCCGGCCTCAGACAGGCCATGACCATCCTGCGGGTCGGTGACCGGGTGATCGAGAATCCGGACGATTTCGCGGAGGCCCTGGAAAACGAGTCCGTCGAGGATGGAATCGTGCTGGGGGTCCAAGACCTGGAGGGCACCCGGGAAATCCGCGTTGCCACCCCCTGACGAACCGTCCACACCGGTGCCTTGTGGCGGCGCCTACCATGCCCTCCCGATCGTGGCACCTGACATGAATCCCGAGATAAACATTGCAATAGTATTGCAATCAGGGCTATAATCGATTAACATTTCGTCATTTGGCGAACGATAGTAGCATTGGGTCGCGGACGCGCCGGCTCGGGGGCCCGCTCGTAGCCGTGGGCAGTGAAGTGCCCGACGGGGCGGGTTCTTCGATTCCTGGAATTCTTGTGGGAGGTCGGTAGTCATGACAGAACGAAAGCAACGAAAGACGATGACGAACAGCGGGAAATCTTCCCAAGCCAACAGGTGATCGGTTATTTTGAAGCGTTTAACCGGGAAGGTAAAACGATCGTGATGGTGACGCACGATCCCCGCGCGGCGGACCGCGCCACGCGAACGCTGCGCCTGACCGCGGGAAAAATCGTGGCCGAGGAACAATCGGGAGGATGCGTACATGTCGCCTAAAATCAAGAGAAAATCGCCCCCTGTGTCTGCCGCTGGTGGGTCAGCCGGATCGCGCGTGCCCACGGCGGACGAGGAAACGGCGGCCCCAACGGCCACGAGCTTTCAGCGGGGCGCGCGGTTGCGGGATTTCACGGCCATTACCAAGGCACTGGCCGACGAGACCCGCGTGCGCGTGCTAATGACGCTCCAACGCGGCGAACTGTGTGTCTGCCAGATCGTGGAACTCGCGGGGCTGGCCACGTCCACGGTCTCCAAACACATGTCCATTCTCAAACAAGCCCGGTTGGTGGAGAGCCGCAAGGTGGGACGCTGGATGTATTATCGGCTGGCCGATGACAGCGCGCCGCCGGCCGTCCAACACGCCATCGCCTGGGTCACGCAGTCACTGGCCAAAGATCCGCAGGTGCTGCGTGATCGCCAACGGGTCGCGAAGATCTGCAACTCGGATCCCGACGAGCTGTGCGGCGGCTAATACTCGCGGAACGATGGTCGAAAGCCTGTTGAAGGTAATCTTGTCTGTTGGAATGAGCGAGATGGTCATGGTTTTTCTTCATGCGCGCGTTCGCGGGGCATAAGGAGAGGGTATGGACCGATAAAAACTCAACCATTGCGAGAGAGCCTTTTGGTCCCGTTTTTTTGTTCCGCGGGGGTTGCTGACAAGAAGTCTTCCTGGAAGTCTTCCTGGAGATCCTTGCCAGGCCGGTTGCCTCGGATCGGTGTCCCGGCAGGGACATCCGAAAATAGCCCAGCGATTCATGGCTGGTTAACCAGTTCGCTCAACAGGTCTAGCGGAAACATCACTTCCCCCCTCTTGTCTGCGATACCGGCGAATCACGGCAGTACACCTAAGTGCGTTAAACTCGCTACGTGCTTCTGCACGCTGATGGGATATCTGTCGAAAAGGGGCGCAAGATCCGCGGCTCGAATCCGCGCAAGGTTTCTGAACGTGACCAACGCCTCCGGCTCGGCTCCGCGGCGTCGTGAAAGATAGACATAGTCGCAAAGCGCTTGTGCCGCAGGCGCGATGGTGGCTTCGGGCACCGGGAAGTACACGCTGCTGCGCACGCATACAAAGACCAAGCGTCCGACCGGCGTGACTCGCTCCCGAGCCCGGGGACTCCGCCGGTCGGTGAAGCACGTAATGGTGCCGGGCACCTGCGTTACCATCTGATACTCATAAAGCGCGTAGTGGCCGGTGATGTAAGCGTGGGGGTCAATTGCGGCTACCAGGGTCTGTGGTGATACGACTCCGGGTATGCCGTAAAGTCCGTGAGCATATCTAACGACAATCTCTTGCTGACGAAGCCGTGCCAACTCGACGTTCAGTGTGGCCGGGGACGCCCGGGCGACATTGGCCAGTTCCGTCACGGTAAACAGGACCTTATTATGTCTTTCCCGCTGTTCCTCAAAGTACTTTCGCCAAGCACTAGCCCTCACGATGACAGCCCCTCGGTCTCGGTAAGTATTTCGTTCAGCAGATGCATCACGGAGTCCCAAATCATTTCGGCGCCGCCCGCGGCGCGTATGTTGCTTGTCACTGCCGGTTCTACCTGCTCGTCTAGTAGCCGCTCCATTCCCCGGACGTGGGCGGTCCGGTTACTTGCCAGCTTGTTGAGGCGCTCGATCGCCTTTGCGGGCGGCAGTGAGAGCTTGCTCAGTTTTTGAGACAATCGCTCGGGCGAGTCGGGCTTCAGAGCGTCCTGGAACAGGAAGAGGTCCAAGACATCACGTATCCGAAAAAAGGACCGAGAGAGGCAGGCAAGAATCTTGCTCTCAATCATGTCCGCGTCCGACACCGTCAGAAATACAGTGCCTTCCACGGTGCGAACCATGGGCGTGTCGAGGCAAGCGATGCCGATGAGATCAACGGGGATCTCGATCCGGCTTCCAGGCTCCGCAACGCGGTAGAAGGCCAGCTCGGTCGTTCGCACCACTGGCGATTCCGCGTCAGGACCGACCGCCGGTCGTACGTCCCCCTCGTAACCCAGTTGTCTTTTGACGTGCGGTAACAGCTTGCTCCGGAAGACCTCGACGATTTCCGCCTGTTTTCTCTGCAGATCACCGTCCCAGTGATAGTCAAGATCGTTCGAAGCCCGGGCGCTTTTATTGAGCAATCGATACCGAAAGCCGCCAACCAGGCAAAGCCCGCGACCCGCCGGATGGGTGGCGAGAATCCTCGCGGCCAGCCGTTGGATGCGCTGCATCAGTGCAATGGTCTCGTTCATGTAACTAAATATAACATATGTGTTTCGTTTGGCAACATGAATTTCCTCGGCCCGAGCAACATTCGGCCATCTGAGGTCATGTTCTCGCAAATGGCCCCCTTGTTTTCCCAAGCGGGAGACGGCGGTTTTTGGACATGCCAGCAGTTGACAAGTCTTGTTCCCCCGTGAGAGAAGCTCATCATGGGCCGGGGCGATTCTTGTACCGGAGGCGGCTAAACAGAACACCAGTGGCGAAAGTTGTTTGTGAGTAATCCCTAGACATGCCCTCGGAAACGCCCCGCCGCGGCTGGAACCCAAACGCCGAACATGGTAAAGTGCAGTGGTTTGTAGTTGGACAGCGCGACTTTCAGGACATGGAAACCGTAAACGGTTTTATCGCAAATCCATGCCGCCGCCGGGCAAGCTCGGTGGCGTGAATTCGCGAAAGAAACACGATTGACGCCGTTTCATGGGCGTGAAATGGCGGTCCGCCCGGTGTGGCCCGCCGTGGCCACCCACGCGGGGGCCGCTGGACACTCGTACGGATTTGCCTGAAGGACGCTCAGTAACAGGGTGGGACCCGACTGCGGGGGACGGCTTGGTAGACGGGAAGACGGGTTGTGAACGCGAAGATTGTGAACACGAAGAGCCGAGCAAAATATGAAGCCAGGGCGGCCGTGATCAAGGCGTTGGCGCATCCAGCTCGGTTGATGATTGTGGACGAATTGTTCGAACATCACCGGCGATGCGTCTGTGAGTTGACCGAGTTGGTTGGGACCGATTTGTCGACCGTGTCGCGGCACCTGTCGGTCTTGAGAAATGCGGGGATCGTGGAGAGCGAAAAGCAGGGCACCACGGTCTACTACCGCCTGCGAGTCAAGTGTATCCGGAAGTTCTTCGAGTGCGTGGAATCGGTGCTTGAAGCAAGTGCGAGAGACCGTCAGGAGCTGCTGTCGTGAAAGGATCACGCCTTCGGGCGGCTCTTTTTTTTGAACAGTTATTGCATATAAGGCCAAAAAGACAGGAAAGTGATCAAAGACGCGATTACGCGGGATTGAACCATGATGGCGGTCGGCAAGGAGACGCCCCATGACGGGCGGCATTGGAGCAGATGATGGATCGGGGCAAGCGAGGCACTAGCAAGTAGGAACTCAGCCTGAAAACCAAAGGGACAAATCCCACGTGCTCGTCCCGTGGCCCCTGAGGTTTGCTGCTTTAACAGTGCGGATCATTCGTGTAAATGCCACAGGCTTGCCCTGTGGATCGTTACGTTTCGTGCTTCAAGCGGGCATCGTGAGACTCCACGGAACACGCTCACGGCATCCATTTCCGTTTGCACGTTGAGGAATAAGAAGATTACCGACTGCACCGGGACCGGCGTCCCAAGGCACACGATAAGGGAGACACGACCATGAAGAGCACGGGCAAGATGACGGCCGCGAAGGGCCTTGGCGGCTGTGGGTTGTGGGCCGTCACGAGTGTCATTGTTCTGTTCTCGGTTGTCGCGCACCCGATGGCGACCGCGGCGCAGGATGTGGAAAAAGCGACCGCCGCGACGCCGGGGACATCATTGCCGCCGGGGGTCTGCCCGCCGTTTCATTTGCGGGATGAAGAAGGGAACGTGATCAATCCGCTTTCGGGCGAGAACGCGGACAAACCGTACTCGCCGAAGCAAACGTGCGGCGAGTGCCACGACTACGAGAAGATCACCGAGGGGTATCACTTCATGCAGGGCAAGGGGGAAGAGCCGACGGCCGACCAGAACGCTCGTTGCCTGTGGGCGTCGACGCCGGGCAACTACGGCGGTACGTGGTGCTCGCCGGCCCCGCTTTACAAGTACCTGTCACCGAAAGAAAACGAGTCGCCGGCCACGATGGACATGACGTCCTTCTCCTTTTTTACCTCGCCGTGCGGGGCCTGTCATCCGGGCGGTGGATCGGCCGAGTACGACCGGGAGGGCAAGCGTTACGATGAGTGGATGAGTGATCCGGTAAGCGGTTTTTCTTCCGGCGGGGACAACGACTTCGACGGAGATTACTACCACGCTCGATGGAGCGATACGGGCGTTCTGGAAGCCGACTGCCTGCTGTGTCACTTGCCCGAGTACGACACGTCGGAACGCAAGAAGCAACTTGGCCAGTGGAACTTTCGCTGGGCGGCCACGGCGGGAGCCGGGTTCGCCGAGGTGACGGGGTCGGTTTCAGAGAATGAGCCCGTTGAGGTGGCATATGATAAGCAGCCCTTCAATGATGACGGGACGGTGGAACCGCACATTGTGCGCGAGCCTCGCGACGAGGTCTGCCTGAGTTGCCATGCAAAGCCGGGCTGGAAAAAGCGGGGCGCGAACTTCCGCTCGCGTACCGACGTCCATCTGCGCGCGGACCTGAAATGCGTCGACTGCCATCCGGCGGGCAGTTCCGCCACGGACCCTCGCATCGCCGGGCATGAGGAACACCAGTTCGGCAAGGGAGATGATCCCGGTGGCCATGTGCGGGATGATCTGAACAATACCTGCGTCTCGTGCGCGGACTGCCACGACAGCGGGCGGATGGGGGCCCCGATCGCCAAGCATCGCTGGCTTCCGCCGCTGCATCTGGAGGAGATTGCTTGCCAGACGTGCCACGTTCCCGAGCGGCCGGTGAAAGCGGCGCTCGTGCAAGCCGGTGACGTATTCAACCCGGGAACGAAGATTCCCACCAAAGGCAAGCATCTTTGGACATTCTATGGTCCGGAGTGGAAGTACTGGAATCATTACGGCGACCTGGAGATGATGGGGTACGACGATAAGCCGACCGACCGTTACCGCCCCACGCTGGCTCGCTACAAAGGCAAAATCTTTCCCGTCAACCGCATTCACAGCGCCTGGCCTGGCATCGAAGTGGAGGGAGAAACGGCGCTCATGCAGCCGAAGATGGGTACCATCTACAAGATGTGGACCTCCCATCAATCCGATACCGCGAAGTATCCGGAACTGTCCAAGATCACCGATGACAACGGCGATGACGTGCCGGAAGTCAACCGCCCGGAAGAGATCGACGCGCTGATTGATTCGGTCACGCAAGTGCTCGAGGATACGAATTATCCGATGGAAGGTAAACGCGTGGTCTGGGTGATGGACGACCGGTTGTACACCTCTGGCGCGGACTACCGCCGCCTGGACACGCGTCCGTGGGAAGCCTCCCCTTACGCCAACGTGCATAAGTACAACCACGACGTATTGCCCGCCAATGCGGCCCTTGGCGTGAACGGCTGCACCGATTGCCACCATCCCGACGCGGACTTTTTCTTCGCCAGCAACGTGAAGTATCTATTCGACGAGAATGCTCAGCCGGTCACCGAGCCGCAGTATCAAGCTCTGGGGCTTTCCTTGCCCATGGTCAACATGAGCGTTTGGCGCGAGGCATATTTGAAACCCATCACGTATGGCATGATCGTGGTGCTGGTCTTGGGCGTGGTGTGGGTGGTCGGCGATTTGGCATTGCGATGGGTATTTGAGCCACAGCGGGTTCCGGCGGTCTTGCGAATGATTCCGGGGATCGTCGTGCTACTTGGCGTCCTTGGCTCGCTCATCCTGGCCTGGGATCGGCCCGCCCTGGCTTGCTGCCCGACGATGGCGGAGTTCATGTTCGGCTCTCGCTTTGTTTTGGACAGCAATCACTTCCCGATTGCCGTCGGTATCCTCATCGCGGGCGTGGTCGCCTTGCTCTGGGAACTCAAGCACCATGTACCCGGCAATCATGGGCCGACCCGGACTTGGTTGAGCTCATTGACGGCCCTCGAGTTGGCGATCGCGCTGGTGGTGGCGCTGGTAACCGGGGTATTGATCTTCCTCAAAATCCCGGGCCTCCAAACGGTGACTCGGTACTCCTATACCATTTTCGATGTGGCGATTGCCCTGCTGCTGCTTGGCGCCATTGTCAGCGTGCTGCGGCAAGCCTGCCGCCTGACGTTTTGCCCCACCGGCCAGGGCGCCACGCTGGAACCGCCCGCCGCCGAGTAGCCGAGCTTGCTGGCCGGGCCGCGTTACGGTCAATACGTTCAACCGTCACGCGCGCCAACGACCCTGCCGGACCGGCGATGGTGCTCCCGGCCCGGGCGTTGGAGGTTCGGAACTCGCGGATGTGGTTGGCGCTAGGGCGTTTGGAGTGATTCCTTAAGAAGTTGATCATGGCCCTCATCTTTCGCAAGGTGGCCGGGGCCGCGGCGCGGCTTCGTCGTCTGGCGGGTTGAGGTATCCCATTATACCCCCTGCGATTCTACCAAATGAAGGAGAACTGCGATGTTTATCAGCGATTCCATCATGCTGCGACGGCGTCGACATCCACGCGCCTCGCTCATGGGCGCGCTCGCCCTGGGGCGTTTTACGGCCCGTAACAAAACGGAGCCCTCGCTGCCAAAACCCCTTGGATTACGGAGCGTCTGCATTGTCTTGTCATGCGTTCTTACCGTGATCGCCGGTTGCCAACAATCGGCGACGGAACCAGAGGCGGAGGCGAGGCAGCCAGACTCTGCCGCCGTTGACGGGTCGGCGGCGGAACAAGCGGCGGACACGAGGCGATCGGACCCTGCCGCCGGTGATGAGCCGGCCACCGAACCGCGACTTCCGAAGCTCGTCGACCTGGGGGCGACCGAATGTATTCCGTGCAAGATGATGGCGCCGATTCTCGATGAGCTGGAAAAGGAGTACGACGGCAGGATGGAGGTCGTGTTCATCGATGTTTGGCAGAACCCCGACGCCGCCAATCCGTATGACATTGAGCAGATCCCCACGCAGATCTTCTACGACGCCTCGGGCCAGGAGCTGACGCGGCATACCGGCTTCATTTCCAAAGAGGATATCTTGAAGACGTGGGAAGAGCATGGCGTGGAGTTGAATTAGCAACTCGCGTTCCGTTTCCCCCGAAGTAGGTTTTCAACACATCGAGCTTTCCCGGCCGAATCGGGATTGCTCGAAGACCAGGATGTCCTTGGCACCATTTTCATCGGGACTGGGGACGGTCGCGTAGCCCTCCATCTGGTTCACCAACGGCACAAGGCCGTTGGGGTCCGGCAGTTGCGCCGGAAAGTGGCGCTGTCCAAGTAGTCAGGGCTTCCGAGGAACGATGAGGCCCCGGGCCTTGTCTTGGCAGGTGGAGCCCGTATAATCTTATATTTGGCTAAATTGCCAAATGACCAGCAGCCGATAGGACGTTCCAGTGGACGCCCGCCCCGGGGCGTCGTCCCCGACCAACCTCACTTTGCCTCGTAACGATAAGGATACTGCTACCCCATGGCCACCATCTCGACGCCGCATGCCGACCGCCTCGACACCGCGCCGGCCGGACAAGCCGTCGCCGACCACCCTGCCGAAACGCGCGAGTCATCGCGGTTGCAGCGTGAATGGAAAAAGCTTTTGCTGGGACTAGCGGTTTTCCTGGTCGCATTCGCCCTGCCGTTGGGGTGGGAGCGATTCGATCAATCCATCCACGAAGCCCTGGCGCTGACCCGCTGGTACGCGCAGGAGCACGTGCTTCTGTGTCTGGTGCCGGCCTTCTTCATTGCCGGCGCGATTGCGGTGTTCGTCAGCCAGAACGCCGTCATGAAATATACCGGTCGCGAATGACTTTCTCCGCCGCGAGTCCGACCAACGGGAGGACGGCTTGCGCCAGGCCGCTTTCCACCCGGAAAAATCCAACCGCCTGAAATATACCTCGGTCCCACGGCGCGGAAGCCACTGGCCTACGGGGTCGCGTCGGTGAGCGGGACGATTCTCGCGGTCTGCTCCTGCACCATTTTGCCGCTGTTCGCGGGCATTTGGCGGATGGGGGCCGGACTGGGCCCGGCCACCGCCTTCCTCTATTCCGGGCCGGCGATCAACGTGCTGGCCATTGTACTGACCGCCGCCGTGCTCGGGCCGTCGCTGGGCGCCGCGCGGGCGATCGGCGCCGTTGTCTTCAGCGTGGTGATCGGCTTGGCGATGCATTGGATCTACCGGCGGGAAGAGTCCGACAAGGCGGCCCAAGCCGTCGCGGCGCCGGAAAGCGAACAAGACCGCCCGCTTTGGAAGACGGCGGCGTATTTCGCCGCGATGGTCGGCATCCTGGTCTTCGCCAACTGGGGGAAGCCGGAAGCGGCCGAGGGTCTGTGGTACGCGATCTGGTCGAACAAGTGGTTGCTGACTTCGGGATTCGCCGTGGGGCTGGCCACGATCCTGGTCGCGTGGTTCGGCATTCGTTGGTGGAAGATGGCCTTGGTCGGGCTGGCCACCGGGGCCACCTGGGTATTGACCACCGCCTGGATCGTGCCCCAGTTCGGCCATGTGCTGCCCGGTTACGAGCATGGATTGCCTTACGGGGCGATGCTGTCGTTCACCGTGGCGACCATCGGCTTGGCGCTGGTGCTCGGGGTCGGTCGGCGGCCGGAAGAGGCCAGTGAGTGGTTCGACCAGTCCTGGGAGTTCACCAAGCAGATCACGCCCTTGTTGTTCGTGGGCGTGCTCGTGGCCGGGTTCCTGCTCGGCCGGCCGGGCGAGGAAGGCCTGATCCCGAGCGCATGGGTTGCGTCGTTGGTCGGTGGCAACTCGCTGGCCGCGAACTTGTTCGCCTCGGTCGCCGGGGCGTTCATGTACTTCGCCACGCTCACCGAAGTGCCGATCCTGCAGGGGCTGATCGACAACGGCATGGGCAAGGGGCCCGCCCTGGCCCTGCTGCTAGCCGGTCCCGCGCTTTCGCTGCCAAACATGCTCGTGATCCGCTCGGTGTTGGGCACGCGGAAAACCGCGGTGTTCGTGAGCCTGGTGGTTGTCATGAGCACGGCCAGCGGGTGGATGTATGGGCTCCTCTTCTGACGCGAGAGTACGCGGCTCGCGAGGATGCTCGACGACGTGCCCCGCGGCGGTCACCGCAGCATACGCGAATATGATATCCAGTGAAGGGGATCGCCTATAGCTTACTTCTCGGCAACGACCTGCCTCCATGGGCAGCCCTCCAACCAAGCCACCGATAGGGTTCAGGCCCTCTATCGTTTAGGCCGTCGGAGGTGTCCGGGTGGAAAGCTGCCCGACGCAGGCCGTCGTCCCGTTGGTCGGCCTCGCCGCGGAGAACGTCATCCGCGACCGGTATACAACCCGTTACAATACCTAAACCTTGCGCTGAAAAGTCCCTGGAAGACAGAGAACCTAACTCGCTTTATGGGGGCTGCTTACTTTTTCGAACTCTAACAACTGGAGTCCCACACCATGTCCCGACGTATCGTAGGAACCCATAACAAAACCACGCAAAAGCCCCGTAATCCAGGGGGAATTGGAAGCGAAAAGCCGGTTTTGTTACGGGCTGTAAAAGCCATTTGCCGTGGCAAGCCCGCTGACCTGCGGAATGGATCGGCCGATTTCAGAACAGCCGTCAGCTTCCGGTAGTTCATGACCGACCTCCTATTACTGTGCACATGAACAGTTATGCGAGACGGCGATCGACTTGGAAGCGATTTGCAACCCCCTCGGATGGAGCCAGCGGGGATAATTTGGATATCCCCCGCTAGCCGAGCCTGATTGGAACGGAACGGGTCATTTTCGAGCGTTTCACCCGATCTAGCCTTCCCGGCGCAGCGAAGTCGGACGTTCTCACAATTTTTATACATGACCCGACTGATCAATTTGATGACAGTCAACGGCAGATGGTTTCCAATTGGCTTATTGTGAATAACTGTAAGTACATGTGCGCGTGGGGTCCAAATTCAACAAAATGGGATACCTCTGTAAATTTAGCCGACGTTGGTAGGGCCGATTTTGATGATAGCGACGATATGTGCATAACTACATGGCACGATGACGAAGATCTAGAAGAGAGCCTTGAGTTCTTCATCAATCTTGCTTGGGATCCATATGCAAAGATTCAAGATAAGGTAATTATTGACATACCACGTCATCATATTCCCTCGCAATGGGAAAAGATGGCTAACAAAGCGGTGAACCGGACGCCCTGACGGGCGCCGGTTACCTTTAACGTTACGGTCCACCAGCGCTAGCCACTAGTGCTCTGTTACATTTTAATGTTCGGGTAGGGCGGGCACTCCTGCCCGCCGCGAATCCCTTAAATGACGGGCAAGGATGCCCGTTGTACGATTTCGACCAACCCGAATTTTTAGGTGTCACAGAGCACTAGCCACTCGGCTCGGCTTCAACGGCCCTCCGCAATGTGGTACATTGCACCCGTGAAACTGTACTTTGTGGTGACTTCCAGGTGTGGCGAAGCGTGTTTCGGATCGAATTCACCCCCGAGGCTGTGGCGGACTTGCGAGTTTTCCGTAGGTACGACCAGGAGCGGGTCGTCGGAGGGATCGAGGGACAACTCCCACACCAAGCCACCGAACCATCACGTAATCGCAAGCGTCTACGTTCCAACCAACTGGCGGAATGGGAACTGCGAATCGGAGATTTCCGCGTTTTCTACGATGTCGACTTGGACGAGTCACTCGTCAAGATCGAGGCGATTGGCTACAAGGACGGCAGTACGCTATTTGTGCACGGCGAGGAGTACGAACTGTGAAGACTGTTTCTGTACCGCCGCAGGCGGCCGAGATTCATGCGCTGCTGGAACAAGCACGCGACGACGAGCTTCTGGTGCGGACCGCCGACGGATCGGAATTCCTGCTTACCGCCATTGACGAGTTTGACCGGGAAATCGCTCGCACCCGGCGAAACGCTAAGCTGATGGCCTTACTCGACGAGCGGGCCAAGCAATCTAAAACCATCCCTTTGGATGAGGTCAAACGACAGCTCGGCCTGACTCTCTGAGTGGCAGCGCTTTGGGCCGAACTTATCGCTGGGAACGAAGGGAACGAAGACACACAGGCTTTTAGGCCAGGGGGGTACGCTACCCCCTCCACCGTCCTCGTCCTTCGGAATTTGTGTGTCTTCGTTTGGCTGTCCCGGAAATCTGCACTACGAGGCATGGGATGTCGCCGATAGATTGGTCGAGGAAATGCGGAGGAAAGAAAATGATTCCTGAACTCGTCAAAATGTACGAAAGCGGAGCAATTACCGCTCATGACTTAGCTGTGCAATGCCTTCACATGGTCGATCCAGCCGAACCAGAACTTGTCCTCGCGCAACTTCCGGATGACATATTAATCGCTATCGAGAAGTTTGCGAATGAATACGACCCAAGAGCTATGAAAACAAACGTCGGTGTCATTCCGGCGCAGGATCAAGTGATTGCGGCCACAACGTGGATTCGCGGTTATCGTGTGGACCTCGCGAGGTCAAAGTAATAATTGCTACGTCTCGGGCACCGCAAACGCAGGTAACCAGCCGTTGAACGGCAGCGGCTACATTTCCGGCACGTCAAGCGTTAAACGATTGGAAATGTGTCTGGTTGTTCAGATGGGTTGCTGATGGTCCGCCGCCGCGTTAACTCAGTCGTTCGGCCGAATACAGATGCCTATTCCTGACGCAAGACGAGCTGTAATCGCCCCCGAGAAGGTCCGCGATTATTTGCTGAACCTTGAACATGCTGATGGCGGCTCGAAGGCAATCTGGTTTCATTCGCTTGGTTACAGTCGCGACCAGTGGCAACTGTTGGTGGACGACCTGATGGCCATTGCACGTGAACGTGAACGTGACGAATTCGATACCGAAACGACGCAATTCGGTATAAAACACAAGGCAAGCGGATCGGTTGGTCGCCCGAACCACCGGCCCGGAAGTGTACTGACGGTTTGGATCGTGGAAGACGACGATCCACCTCGACTTGTGACTGTGTACCCGGATGAAGACAAATGATTGCTGAACATTCTCTTGTGGTATTGGACTGCGACCCGCCACACGACAAACTGAATCGTGGAGACGTAGGAACCGTGGTCCATGTTTACAAAGATGGTCGCGGATACGAGGTCGAGTTTGTAGACGGCGGCGGACGGACGGTGGCTCTTGTCACCGTTGATGCTGACGATGTTCGGCCAATTGAAGCTGGCGAACTGCTCCACGCGCGACGGACAGCGTAGACGGCAGAACCATCGATTTCAGCGGAGCGGCGGATCAGGTCGGTCCTGGAAGTGACGGTTCTCGCCCGCCGCCCCCTGAATCGTGACGTTCGTCCTTCAAATGAGGACTCGATACGAAATGACCCTAAACCTGGAACTCGATGAACAGCAGGCGCGGCGACTGCAGGAGGTTGCTCGTCGACTCAACGTCTCCGTAAACGACCTTGCCAAGGCCGCAATCAGTGACCTGCTCGGAAAACCGGATAGCGATTTCGAGCGCGCGGCCGCACGTGTGCTCGAGAAGAATGGGGAGCTATACAAGCGATTGGCTTGATGCGATATCTGACGCTCGCGGAACTCATCGAACTGCACCATCGGATCATCGAGCAATGAGGTGGATCCGATGGAATCCGCGATCTAGGGTTGGCTGAATCGGCGCTTGCTCAGCCGAAGATGTCTTTTGGTGGCACAGAACTGTATCCGACACTTGCGGAAAAAGGGGCAGCATTGTGCTTCTCATTGGTGATGAATCATCCCTTCGTCGACGGCAAAAAACGAATCGGACACGCGGCAATGGAGACGTTTCTCGTGATGAATGGATTCGAACTGAATGCTGATGTAGATGATTCCGAGTCCGTTATCTTACAACTCGCGGCCAGCGTACTTAGACGGAGTTCGTTTACTAAATGGGTTGTCGAGCGTGGGGCTGATGTCGAAGCGTGACAAGGACGAAATCGGGTAGCCGGGCGGGTTGCCCCGCCCAGCCCCCACACCACCTAGCAAGCGGGGCCGCACTAGGCGGTTCCACGAAGAGGAGCAAGCTGCCCCCAGAGCTGCTTGAGCGAGAGAAGCCCTTGTTGCTCCAGCCACTTGTTCGCCCGTCGCGTAGCGCATGGCAGACGTCCGAGACATCCGCCAGTAGCGTTTGCGACTGATCGCGTGCTTGATGGCCATCTCAAGATCCACACCCAGGTGCGCCAGGTGGCGGACCTTCGTGCGGGGATAACGCCACTGTTTCCAGTAACACATCCGAACCCGACGGCGAATCCAACCGTCCAGCTCCACAAATTCGTCGAAAAACTCGTCGAACTGGCGTGCCAGGACGAAGTAGCCTATCCAACCTCGCAGGTAGCGACTAAGTTCGGTCAAACTGCTTGATCGTCATGCCGTCCGGGCCGGGAGCACCCCGGTTCCGTCGGACCGGGCGCCAAGCTCGCTGGAAGTTGTCCACGTCGACAATCGGCTCCATCAAAGCGTCTGCTGGAGACGCGCTCAAGGCTGGCTGATCGTTGACCCCCGGATCGGTCGACTCCGGTCGGAGTGTATTTCAGGCGGTTGGGTTTTTCCGGGTGGAAAGCTGCCCGACGCAAGGCGTCCTCCCCTTGGTCGGACTCGCGGCGTACAAAGTCATCCGCGAGCGGTATACGTGGAATCGAAGTCGCGACTTGACCTGAACGAAGTAGAAGTCTGGAAGCCGGATAGTGCCATCGGTCCCGTTATCCAACTCGACGAACTCTCGCGTTTCAACGACCTGTCTTGTCGATCCCGTGCTGTTCCAGTTTCTTTCGGAGGGTGGTGCGGTGCAGGCCCAGATGGCGGGCGGCGGTGGCGCACTGCCCGCGGAAGCGGGCCATGGCGGCCTTGAGCAGGGGCGGCTCGACGATTCGAAGCAGACGCTCGTAAAGATCGTCGACGTTCCGGGTTTCGAGCTGGGTTTCGGTCCATTGTCGAATCAATCGCGGCAGCGCGTCGCTTTGGATCGAAGCGGCCGTCATGGAGGCCGGAGCGGGTGGCGGCAGGTGCTCGGCCATGATGGCGCCGCTTCGAGCGAGCACGACCGCGTGTTCGACCGAGTTGCGCAACTCGCGGACGTTGCCGTACCAGGGCATGCGCTGCAGTTGTTCGATCGCGGCCGCCGACAGCGTGGGCGGAGCGTGTCCGGAATCGGCCGCTACCTGGGCAAGGAAGTGCTCGGCCAACACGCGGACGTCGTCTTGGCGGTCGCGAAGGGGCGGCATCTCGATTTCGAAGGCCCCGAGGCGGAAGTACAGGTCGTGGCGAAACCGGCTGCGGGAAACCAGCTCCGGAAGGTTCTGGTGGGTGGCCGAGATCACGCGGAAATCGGAGTGCACGGGCTGGTTCGAGCCGACGGGGAGAACCTCGCCTTGTTCGAGCGTTCGAAGCAGCTTGATCTGGAGCGGCATGGGGATGTCGGCCACTTCGTCGAGAAAGACGACGCCCCCGTCCGCCTGGGCGAGCAACCCGCGGCGGGCGTGTTCCGCGCCGGTGAAGGCGCCGCGCGCGTGTCCGAACAACTCGCTTTCGACCAGG
Organism: Planctomycetota bacterium; assembly: GCA_051745935.1. Lineage (GTDB taxonomy): Bacteria > Planctomycetota > Planctomycetia > Pirellulales > Pirellulaceae > JBNJEM01. The sequence goes on along the minus strand of JBNJEM010000012.1, from coordinate 14,163 downwards.
GACGAGCTCAGCGAAGCGAGATTGATCGCGACGAAAAGCCCCTCGGCGCGGCGGCTGTGGCGGTGGATCGCCCGGGCCGCCATCTCCTTGCCGGTTCCGCTTTCACCGCGAATGTGAACGCAGGTCTCTGCGGCGGCGACGAGGGCGATCCGTTTGAAAACCTCCTGCATGGCGTCCGAACTGCCAAGGATCCGCGCGTGGGCGTCCGACTGGGAAACCGGCGGACCCTCGGCTTCGACTTCGCCGGCCGCCAGCGCGCGCCGGATCGTGTGCTCCGCTGTTCGCAGGTCGAAGGGCTTAGTGACGTAATCGAAGGCCCCGTTCCGCACGGCGGCGACGGCGGTCGAGAGGTCACCATAGGCGGTGATCACGACAATGGGCACGGAACCGAGTACCTGGCGAAAACGCTGCATCGCCTCCAGGCCGTCGATGCCCGGGAGGCGGACGTCGAGTACGATGGCGTCCGGGGGAGCGTGGCGAACATGAGTTGGAACCGAATCGGATAGCGCATGGGAAGCAACAGGGCGATGTCGGATAAACCGACACGCGTGTCGAAAAAGCTGACAGGGGCGGTTCGGGGCATGGTGAAGCCCTCTTTCTGCAACTATAGTCCGAAGAGCCGAAGATGGGTAGGTCACGGCGGCTTTTGTCGCGCGGGGACATGAAATCGCGACGAGAAAGACGGCCCGGCGCGCCGTTTGCCACCACCCCACACGGAGCGGTTTCTCGTGATCTTGACACTTGGGAGACAGGTAATGCGGAAGGGAACGAGGCAGGCAGGATTCACCTTGGTCGAGTTGCTGGTCGTGATCGCGATCATCGGGATTTTAATCGCCCTGCTGCTTCCGGCCGTGCAGGCGGCCCGGGAGGCGGCTCGGCGGAGTTCGTGCAAGAACAACCTGAAGCAGATCGGTCTGGCGCTCCACAACTACCTGAGCGCCAACAGGCAGTTTCCGCCCAGCTTCTGCATTCGCCCGGGCACCGTGCTCGACGGCAACAACGGTTCCTGGTCGATCCATGGGCGTCTTCTGCCTTATCTCGAACAGTCGAACGCCTACGATCACGTTCGCCTTGACGTGGCCTGGGACGCCCAACTTGCCACGGGCGTTCCTCAAACCAGGGTTCCAACGTATGTTTGTCCCAGCGACCCCAACGACACGGTGCGGATGAAGAACGGTGAGCCGTACATCTATCCGCAGACGTACGGGTTCAATTTCGGGACGTGGCTGGTTTACAACCCGGCGACGCGGCGCGGCGGCGACGGCGCGTTCTTCGTCAACAGCCGAACGAGACCGGCGCATATCCGGGATGGGCTGAGCAACACGTTGGCCGCGGCCGAGGTGAAGGCGTTCACGCCTTACTTCCGAAACACGCCGGATCCCGGTCCGACCATTCCGGCTTCCCCAGCCGACGTCGCCGGTCTTGCAAGCGGCGCTCAGTTCAAGCTGGGGCCGGCGACGAACGACAACACGGGACACACCGAATGGTGCGACGGCCGCGTTCACCACAGCGGCATCACGACCGTGTTCACGCCGAACACGTTCGTGAAGTATGTGCATTCGGACGGAAGGACGTACGACGTCGATTACAACTCGCTGCAGGAGGGCAAGAGCACGACCCAGCCTACCTACGCCGCAGTGACTTCCAGAAGCTATCACCCGGGCGTCGTCAACGCCTGTCTCATGGACGGTTCCGTGGGTTCCGTGAGCGAGACGATCGATCTTTCCGTCTGGCGTGCCTTGGGGACAAGGCAGGGTGGCGAAGTGGTCAACGCCGATCTGTAGCGGTGGCCGAGCACGCGCATCCGCGCATTGCCCGCGGCGATTCTTTCTTCCTGCCGCGATATTCGGCCAGCCACGCCTGGCACGCGTCCTCCAACACCACCAGGTCGTGCTTCCCGGCAATCGCGTTGATCCGGTCCATGTCGGCCGGAAGCCCGTAGATGTGAACCGGCAGAATCGCCCGGGTGTTCGGCGTGATCTTCTCCTCCATTCTTCGCGGGTTCACCAGGAAGGTATCGCGGTTGGTATCGACCATGATGGGCAGGGCCCCGGCCAGGAAGATGACGCTGATCGACGCGACGAACGTGTACGGGCCGACGAGCACCTCGTCGCCCACACCGATGTCGAGCGCGTCGAGCGCGGTAATCAGGGCGGTGGTGCCGTGCGTGGTGGCCAGGCAGCGTCGCGTGCCGATCAGATCGGCGTACTTCTCCTCGAAGTCGGCCACGATCCTCGACCGTGACCAGACGCCGCTGCGGAGCGAGGCCAGAACCTGCTCCTCGTCGCGCTGCCGGTCCCAAACGGGCCATCCGGGGAATCCCTCGGTTCGCACCGGCGTGCCGCCCCGCACCGCCAGCTTGGTGGCAGCCTGACTCGTACGAGCCCGCGCCGGAGCGGCTGGCCCGGCCACGGCGGCAAGCGACCCAATGGAAGTGGCGGCGACAAACCGCCGCCGGGTGACACGTTGCGTGTCCATGGTCTCGTCCTTTCGCAATAACGGGTGGGAGTTGCGCGGAAGGCAACTCAGGGGGAGCTTCCATGAATCCACGGTACCCGATTGCCAGGGGGCTTGCAAAAGTCGCTCCATCGCCTTCGGTATGAACGTGGATTGGATGTGAGGTGAGCTGTGCCGAAATACGGATACATTATCGTGGAAGGACCTCACGACATCGAGTTTGCGGCAAGACTGTTAAGGCGATGGAACCTCCACCGTGTCAAAAGCGAATCCAGACTCGATCGATTCTGGGAGGATCTTATTCCTCGCACGTATCCACCGAAGGGAGACCTGCTGAAGCGGGTACCGGTGCCCTTGTTTTTGCAGAACGATTCCCATTCGATTGCCATCCACGGTGCGATCGGGGATACGCGAATCGTGCACACGGTGGAGGAGAATTGTGCATTAATTGACGTCGACAGTATCACAGGGATCGGACTCATACTTGATTCCGATACCCAACGGAGCCCTGCGGATCGTTATGACGCTATCCGTGGAGAACTTGACTCGCGGGGCTTCATGCTACCTGAGGATTTGGGAACGGTTGCGAGCGGGGCTCCGCGATTTGGCGCATTCGTTCTCCCGGACAATACATCAACAGGTACTCTTGAAGATCTGTTGCTGGAGTGTGCGTCACTAACTTACCCGAATCTGCTGGCCAGCGCGAAAACACACATTGCCAATGCCGTTGACGACCCGACGCTCGATCCGCACGACCGTGCCGATTTCAACAAACCTGCCGGTCGCAACAAGGCGATCGTTGGTTCTATCGCAAGTGTTCTCCGACCAGGCAAGGCTATTCAGGTCTCAATTCAAGACAACCGATGGGTGAACGGCGAGACATTGAAGCGTTCTCGCATCAGAGCAATCCAGGAATTCCTCGTTTCGCTATTAGAGTTGCCGTAGATCGATGCCAACCTGAAGAAGCTGCTGGACGGCAGCAACTTGATGCGAGCACCCGACCGACTCGGCACTTCGGCCAATGCCACAATCGCTCGTAGGATGCAATTGTCTTCAGAGTGTAATCGCCCATTATATACCGGTCGCGGATGACTTTGTCCGCCGCGAGTCCGACCAACGGGAGGACGGCTTGCGTCGGGCAGCTTTCCACCCGGAAAAAATCAACCGCCTGAAATATGAAGTGTTTGGGGCGGTCCCGTTGGATCTTGAAGGCGAATGGACTGGATCGTGACTCGGGCTCACTCGATGACCGAGCGGATCGCTGGCGATGCCTTGGTGGTTCGAGGAGGACGCAAGCGGCCGGGTGGACTTGGAACGAGGGACGGGCACTCATCCGAGCGGCACAACCGAGCACTTTACCCCGAAGTTGCATAAAACTCGGGCGGAAGACACCATTCAAGGGCCATTCTCTTATCAGAATCTACTGGAAGATCCGTTACACATTCGATTCCAAATCCACGGCGAGCGGCTGAACCGGCTCGACTTTGGCTGCCGCGTGCGGGAACCACGACTCGGTACGCAGACAGACCTTCACCAGCATCAACATCACCGGCACCTCGATGAGTACGCCCACCACCGTGGCCAGCGCGGCACCGCTGGATAGACCGTAGAGCATCGTCGCCGTGGCAATCGCCACCTCGAAATGGTTCGACGCGCCAATCATGGCCGAGGGGGCGGCGTCCTCGTAGGTGAACCGAAGCAGCTTCGCCAGCAGATAGGTGAGCGTGAAAACCAGCACCGTCTGGATGAACAGCGGAATGGCGATCCAAAGGATCGTTAGCGGGTTGGAGACGATCGTCTCGCCCTTGAAGCTGAACAGCAGCACCAGCGTGGCCAGCAGGGCGATGATCGACACGGGCGTGAGCACGTGGAGGAACTTCGTCTCGAACCACGGCATTCCCAGGGTACGAATAATCCACTTGCGCGAAAAATAGCCCGCCACCAGGGGCAGCGCCACGTAAATGCCGATCGACAGCAGCAGCGCCTCCCAGGGCACCGGCATTTCGTTAACGCCCAGCAGCCAACCACCCAGAAGGCCGTACAAAACCAGCATGGTCAGCGAGTTGATGGCGACCATGACGAGGGTGTGACCCTGGTTGCCCCGGGAAAGGTATCCCCACATGAGCACCATGGCCGTGCAGGGTGCGATTCCCAGCAGGATCGCCCCGGAAACGTACGAACGCCATAGCTCCACCTTGGTGCCGTCCTTGAGAACCTCGGTTCCGGGTAGCATGTCGCGGAACAGGTAGCCCAAAAAGAACGTGGCGATGGCGAACATCGTGAATGGCTTGATGCCCCAGTTGACAATGAGCGTCAACAGAACAGGCTTCGGATTCTTGCCCGCCCGCAACACCTCGTCGAAGTCGATCTTCACCATGATGGGATACATCATGAAAAACAGGGCGATGGCAATGGGGATCGACACGACTGGCGCGCCGTTCACGTAAATCGCCATGCCGTCGAGCGTCTGGGCCACGCCGGGCGCGATCTTGCCCAAGGCGATTCCAGCCAGAATACAAAGGGCCACCCAAAGACTCAGGTACTTCTCGAAAACGTTCAGTTGCTTGGTAGGAAGGTCGGTTGCCATGGGGTGTTGTTTTCTCCTCGCAAAACAGGGATTGAACCAGCCATTGCGGCGGCCGCGTCATGTCGCGTGAAATGTGCCGCTGCTTGGCGAAGTGAGCAAGAGGGCCGCGCGGGCGGCACGACAGCCGTTAAGCGAGTTGCCTGCCGTCCGCAAAACGATGCTTGTGCCGTTCGGGTCGATCCCTTGATAGGCGTCAACCCGTCGCAAATCCCTCAGACCACCGGCAAACCCAGCGACCTTTTCACGGCAGGTCCCGATCCTGGACGTCACGGTGCGATCGTCTTTGCTTTCGGCATCCGTGCCTTCGTCGCGAGCCCGAGAATCCCGGCCTCGATCCGCAGGTGGGCATTCATGGTCTCCTAACGCCCGTCTCCCCAAACAAGGTGCCCCCAAACAAGGTGTCTGGAAGCCCTCTTACGAATCCAGCAATTTCCTCGCGCACTCGCCGATAGGGCGCGAGCCGCTCCTGTTCCGTCGCCGCGCCGGCCGCCAGACGCGGCGGATCGTCGAATCCCACGTGCACCACCTTGGCGCCGCCCGGAAACACCGGGCAAGATTCGCTCGCGTGGTCGCAAACCGTCACCACATAATCAAACTCGATCGCTTCCAGTTCGCCGACGTGCTTCGAGTGTTGGCCGGTGATGTCCACGCCGACCTCCGCCATGACCCGCGCGGCGTCCGGATTCAATCCGTGGGGCTCGATCCCAGCCGAGTAGGCTTCAATCTGGCCGGCTTTGAGATGCCGAGTCCATCCCTCCGCCATCTGGCTGCGGCAGGAGTTTCCGGTACACAGGAACAGGATTTTCAGCATCGATTTCGTTTCCCGCACAATTCTTCACGATCGATCTTGAGGATTCACGCCATCCGCCTGCCATCTTCGGCGCCCTTCGGCGTGCCGCCAAGCAATTCCGTCAGGAAGCCGGCCATCCGCCCCAGATTCGACCGGCGACTCGGCGTCGGCGGCCTGGTAATATACCGATCGCGGATGACTTTGTCCGCCGCGAGTCCGACCAACGGGAGGACGGCTTGCGTCGGGCAACGTTCCACCCGGATAAATCCAACCGCCTGAAATATACATCCCTCGCCTATTCCCGCCGCTTTTCACCAGCCTGGCCTGCCGCAGAACCGAAACATGTTTCGAAACCGTCGACCGAGCCAACCCCGGCAACTCGACGATCTGGCAGACACACAAGCTCGCGATGCCACGCCCGGTTTTCATCGGCCAGGGCCCTGAGGAGCGTCATCAGGCCACGCATGAGCTGAGTTGTATATTTCACCATATAACGAAATGTAGAAGATTCCAGCAGGGATGTCAACACCATGAGGGACATCGGTTGAGCGCCTCCGAACGCCAAATTCGGCAACACCAAGCCTTCCTCCCGCGTCAACAGCGTTCCTCAAGGGTGGCTTCTGTCGGCCACGTCGCATCGACCGGACGCGCGACGTCGCCGGCCCGCCGAGCTCCGGCAACCCCCTCCGCTGCCTAAATGGCGAGACTTAGCTCGGCACCGACATCGGTCGTGAACAGGTAGGGTCGTCGAACGTGCCGTTCGGGTCGCGCACCACTACGACGCGGATCGGTACCAGCCCCAGAACTCTTGGCCAGAGGGCGACGTACGAGACCACCAGCAGTTCGCGCTGGACTCCATACGCCATCGCGGTAACCGTTTGCCAGGCCCACGAGCTGTCCGCGTTGCGGGCGCGATCTGCCTTCTTGGCGGCCTCTTGGGGGGACGGGAGACGGGGACCTTCCTTCGGTTTGGAACCGCGTTTTCTCTTCGGTTGCTTTGGCGGCGCCGGATCGTACAACGCCGCATCGCTGCGCATCACGCCGACATACGTCACGTGGTCGTGAGGCCGAAAATGGTGCTACGCACCGTTGTTGCGGGAATATGAGAAACGTAGCTAAGAAGGCTTCAGCAGCTCCGAAGGCAGAAAAGCCGCGTGCCTTCGTTTTGTTAGGTCCTGATGGCGGTCCCACGCACTGGAGGCCCACCAAGTTCGGCGTTCGCGATTTTCATCTGCGCCGGTGCTGGCGAACGTTGTACCGTTTCCACAAGAGGCCGGGATGTTGCCCGATCCGTGCCACAAGTTCATCGTCTTGGGTCAGCAGTTCCGGGGCCAATTCGCCGTCATCGAGCAGCGTATCCAAAAACCTTTTCTCCGGTTCAGTAAAAGGCAAGACACGTGCCAGCGCCGCCCGACACTCGTCAATCAACAGATCAGCCCACGCATTGGTGCGGCCGAGTTTCCCGACCTCCTGGCGGCGCAAAGTCGGAACCAGTTGATTTTGCACTTCTGTCGGATCAAATCCGATGTCCTCAATGCGGATGGTTCGCCAGTCTTTACGATTCATGCCGCCATACACGAGAAATGCCGTACGCAAGCGTTGGTCGTCGAGTCTTGGTTGGTGCAGCAGCTGGTGTGCGTCAAAGAGATCGCGGCTCGCGCGGCGGGCAAAGAGCGCTGCCAGCTTGCCGGCTGCCAGCTCATGGATGTCGAGCACCGGCACGCCTCTTGCCTGAATTCCAGCCAGACGAGGAGCATCGTGCCGCTGGATTGGCCAAAGCGGAATACGCTGGAGGTAATTGATGTCCACTTCGAGGCTTCCCTGCTGGCCAAAGACACTTGCATAGCGAAGTCGCCATTTGCCGCCGGCGTGATCTTCAGGCAATCGCGCCACCTGCATGCCCTCTCGCGCACAAACATCTTGCACCGCTTGCTCAACTTGGGGACGCTCAGCGAGCATCGGCTCCCGGTGGGCCTGACCAACGTAATTAAGGTCGATGTCGACCGACAAACGCGGGAGGTCGAATAGGAATAGGTTGAGCGCCGTGCCGCCTTTAAGCACGAGACGGCTCTTGAGAAAGGGATGCCGGCCAAAGCCGGTCAGAATCTGCTGCAGGCGACAGACCTTTTCCAGAACTTCCACTCGAAAGCCGCTTTGTTCGGCTTTCCTTTGGAGGCTCTTGAGAGAAACGTTCATGCCTCCTCCCAGTGCCGCTCGGCAAGCCAGCGCGGCACGATGAGGTTCCAACGCCGAGCGAGGACGTTATCCCCCGAATTGTTCTGCAGATAGCAGGGCTGCTTGGGACGGGCCCGCTCGAGCTTCTTGAAGTGCTTCTGTTCGACCATCAGCTTCTGACGGTGTTCCTCCAAAAAGTAACCGACTTTCGCCACGGTGGTAGCATTTCCCAGCGCTAGTGCGTACTTGATCACGGCGTCGATATCGAAGTACTCAACCATTTCGAGCGACCGCCATGCTTCCTCCCAACCGCCTGCCAAGTCAACGCGGTCCAGTACATCGACCAGTGTCCGTTCCAAGGACGTCACTTTGATGGTGACTCCACCGTGGTCGACGTCGTCCACGCCAAGTGAATGTCGGCGAGGCGTGCGGAGTGACTTAGGTAGGGACACCGGTCGGAATCGGACCCCACGGAAATGAAACGGTCGAGTGGCGTGCTCGGTGAGAAAATAGAAGGTGGCAAAGATTGAATAGGCCCGACCATGTAGTTCCAGGGCTGTGTGATGGGCCAGAACCGCGTCGGTGGCCGCTTTTGCAGCCACGAGATACGGGTCCGCGGCAAAGTGCTCGCCCGAAACGCCACGCGGGACAGCGACGTATAATCCACGCCGCACCCGCAGAACCCGTCCTTGGCGAAGATGGTAGGCCAGCAGAGAATCAACGGTCCGCGAACTGCGCTTGTTCCCCGTCCCGGCCGCGAATCGTCGCTCGGCCTCCTCACGTGTGAAGACGGGTTGTTCATCGAAAAAGGTGGTCAGGCTCATGATTTCACTTGAAATACGTTGCACCAATACGCAATTATATTGCGTACTACGGTAACTTCTTTCAAGTAGATCGGCGAAATCGGCCCAACACTTTATCCTAAATGCCGCAATACGCAATTTGATTGCGTACTGTGATGGATGCAGTCAACTGCGCAGGCGAATCGCTGGCCAACACCTCCAGTCATTTGGGCGACTTCAGTCGCCAGCTTGGAAAGCGGACGGTAAATCGCGGCTTGCATGAACAATCGCCAGAATAAAGACTTATCCGGTGGCAGCGTCGCGGCAGTCAATAACGCGATAGGGTCGTCGGAGAACTTGCCGATATGGTGAGCCAGGCATCTCCGGAAGCTTGGAACCAGAATTGGGAGAATTATCCAGGCGCCGAGTCGCGGAAGTGATTTCCTCGATCATGGTTGACACATATTTCGCCGAATCTCGAGCGATACACTCGTGATCCGCCGACGGTTGTCCAGAGCAGGTTTAGCCCAGATTACTTTTGCCACTGCTGGCTCCGCGGCTCAACCGCTTCCTGCGAGACAACACGGTCCTCGGAGACCGCTCGTTCCGCCCTGTCGAGCTTTGTGCGAAGGTACAGCTCCTCGATGAGCCGCTCCGTGTCGACCTCGTCGGGAAATCGATTTACCAAATCGATGACTTCTTGTTTTTTCACGGCATAGTTCTCGGATCGGCGTGAATTGACTCGTCCCACTTGCAGCAATTTGTGCGTGATCGCGTCAGCATGCTGGCCCTGGCGATCGGCCGCTACGCGGACATGGCAGTGACGTGAAAGGTCACCGGCGTTTGGGACGGCCGCTAGCCTTCCATCTGGTTCACCAACGGCGCAAGGCCTTTGGGCTCCGGCAGTTGCGCCGGAAAGTGGCGCTGTCCAAGTAATATACCGGTCGGGGATGACTGTGTCCGCCGCGAGTCCGACCAACGGGAGGACGGCTTGCGTCGGGCAACGTTCCACCCGAATAAATCCAACCGCCTGAAATATACATCCCTCGCCCATTCCCGCCGCTTTTCACCAGCCTGGCCTGCCGCAGAACCGAAACATGTTTTGAAACCGTCGACCGAGCCAACCCCGGCAACTCGACGATCTGGCAGACACACAAGCTCGCGATGCCACGCCCGGTTTTCATCGGCCAGGGCCCTGAGGAGCGTCATCAGGTCACGCATGAGCTGAGTTGTATATTTCACCATATAGCGAAATGTAGAAGATTCCAGCAGGGATGTCAACACCATGAGGGACATCGGTTGAGGGCCTCCGAACGCCGAATTCGGCAACACGAAGCCTTCCACATCCCTGGATAACACCAGACCTGCACGGTTTTGTTATGGGGGCTTCGTACCGGGGCCCGCACCATGGGACGGAGACGACGGCCATTGGAAACGACCAAGCGGGGGCGCCATGGGGCGAGGGATTCGCGTCGGCGATACGCCGAGGTTCCGGAAAAGAGTCCCTCCCGCCGGTCGCTTTTGCCGCGGTGGATCAGCGGTTACAATCGATGTTGGTTTTACAGTGCCATTCGTTCTTGGCACTATTTTCTCGACACGCGGCCCGCAGCCACCGAATGACGGAGAGCGAAGAGGATGACTGAGCAACATGATATCGTGACGGTGGTCATTCGCGACGGCGAGAATTGTCGCCTTGGCACTTCGCTGGATACCGACACGGGGATGACGTTGATCGCGGTCGCTTCGGAGGATCCGAGTTGCTGGGAGGATATGATTGGCTATTGGCCGCGTTACCGGACGCCTGCGGTCTGCGAGTTCATTGACAGCTTGCCGGTGGACGCCGTCGGTCCTGAAATCGCATGTGGTGCGATCAAGGAAAGCGACGCCTGGGTGCTGATCGATCTCGGTCTGAAGCGAATCGTTACGGGTGGCGAGTTTCAGCCGGTCGGTCGCGACGCGGCGTTCGCAATGGTCGTGGACGAGGACGGTCGGCAACATTGTCCGCTGAGCGTACATTTGCCGCCCTGGTGGGAGCTGCACGAGCAGGCGGACGCCGAGGTAATCGGCAGGCCGCGCCAGTCTCCGATCCGGCGGCCCGAGGTGAACCGCGAGGTTCTCTTTGGCGAACCCCTGCTTGCGGATCTCGCCGCCCGGGTGCTGGAGATCGTTCGGAGCGAGCGATGGGCGTCTCGCGACGAAGACGGCGAAAGGGCCTATTACTCGTTCACGATCGAAGTGCATCGTGACTGGCTGATGACGCCTCGCGAGGATCTGGGCGGGCTGACGCCAAGGCAGATGTTGCACGGAGCACGCGAGTGGATCGACGGGTTGGTGTGGGCACAACGGATGCGGTTTCAAGACGGCGGAAGAATCGTCGCCGTCCCGGATGACGTTGTCGGCTACGAGACGGCTCCGATGGGCCGCGAGGAGATGGTGATCTACTTCGACCTGTGCCGTGAACTGATCGCGGCGGCATGGTCCTGGTGCGAAGACGAGGAAACGGAACGTCGGCTCGGCAAGGGCGAAGATTGTCGGCCGGCTTTGGCGGAGTTTTTGCGCGGCGTGAAAGCGGATTGGCTGGCGAGTCCCTTCGAGGCCGGCTCGCCGCCGAGCTTCATCATCGAATGCAGCCGCCGCCGTGTTCCTCGCGGCGCGGGGGTGCCGATCGTCGGCATGTCGCAGCGTGAAGCGGAGCCACCGGTCATCGACGAGGACTGCCCGGCCTGCGAGATGATGGCCGATGGGATGTGTGGCGCTTGCTTTGTCGGTCTCGACGGGCACCATTTGGAACTGGATGACGAGTTCGCTTTCTCGATGCACGAAACGCGTGAGGCGTGGGAAGAGGCACAACGCGAGTTCGAGGAACTGTCGGCGACGATGGATCGCCGTCAGGCGGAACGCGAAGCGGCGGGAGAGACCGAGCCCGACGAGTTCGCGTCGGCCTGGTCGGGCCATGTGTCCGACGACCCCATTCCCGGGGACACGCGCGGACACCTGACGCTCGCGTTCCTGTTGACCGAAATCGTGTCGGCGCTCGAGTCGCTGAACGCCCCGCGGGCCGACATCCGCCGGCTCAACGCCAACTTCACCGACTTTCGCACCTGCGGCGCCGCCGAACGCGCCGAATCAGGGCATCGTTTGGGAGACCATCTCGACACGCTCGCCGAACGCTATTCCGACCTCGTCCCCCGCGTCGCCGACTTCCGCAGCCGCATCGACGAGTCCGTCCGCTCTCTGGCGATCGAGGATGACATGGAGTTTCCCTTTTGAGAGCCGTTCCCCGGTGCCGCTACACGGCCTGGGCACGGGAGGCCGCCTGGACCGGGGTAGCTCGGCATCCATGCACGGCACACGACCAGCCGGGCCGACATGCTCTTTTGCTTCGCCCGCTACGGCTTGAAGCAAAAGGAACAACGCGGCTACGGCAACTGGATGACGAAGCCAACGCATTGCTCAGCCGCCCCCAACGAAAGGGGTACGAGATCTCGGTGTGAAAGGCGAAAATATACCGGTCGCGGATGACGTTCTCCGCCGCGAGTCCGACCAACGGGAGGACGGGTTGCGTCGGGCAGCTTTCCACCCGGAAAAATCCAACCGCCTGAAATATAAAGCGAAAGTAAAACGAGTAAAACAAAAGCCTCCGCGGCACCTACACGAAAACCCGCTCGTCTCGCGGAGAGACGTCCAGGAGTACCACTGTGATTGCTACGAAGATGACTACCCCCTCGAATGCACTAAAATGGATCGCTACTGTCACCGGCCTTTTGGTCCTCGTGTCCGTGCCACTACCGGGGCGCGCCGAATCCGAGACGACCCCGCCGCTGCCGCCGCTGGAAGATGCCTCGTGGATTTGGGGCGATATGAACAGCGACGTGGCCGAGTTCCGCACGGCGTTCACCCTCGAGCGGCCGCCCGCCGCGGCCAGCGTGCTCATTACGGCCGATAACGGCTACGAACTCTACGTCAATGGCGCGAGGGTGGGCTTTGACATCGGCCCGGACAAGAACGTGTGGAGTTCGATCGAACGGTGGGATATCAAGAGCCAGCTGACGGAAGGGCGGAACGTGCTGGGCATCCGCGGGATATGCCTCGGTGGCAGCCGCGGCGTGATTGCGGCCCTGCGTGTCGACGTGGACGGCGCGGAGCCGCTTGAGCGGGTTACCGACTCGAGTTGGCGGGTCATGTCCGAGGCCGACCCGGAAAAGTATTCGCTCGCGGAATACCGCGAAGGCGAGCACTGGAGCGCCGCCACGGCGTTGGGCCCGATGGGCATGGCCCCGTGGGGGAAGCTGACGTATGCCGGCTCGGTGGGCGGGCGACGCATCGGCGCGTTGCCGGCACGACTCGCCGTGAGCCAGCCCGGGGCCGAGTTCGTTTGGCCCGAGGCGGTGGCGTTCGTGGCCGACGATTGCAGCATCTATAAGCAGCTTCGGGACGAAGCCTGGGGCATCGAGTTCCGGATCAATTGGTCGCGGGCGTACATGCAGTTTGATCTACCGTCCCCGTCGAAGATCGGCCGCAAACTCTGCGTGCTCGATCCCCCTGGCCCGCGGGCCGAGCCGCGGGTTCTGATCGACGCGGGGGAGGGGGTGATCGGATCGCCGAGCACCAGCTTCGACGGCCAGTCGATTCTGGTGGCCATGGCGCCGGAGGGGACGAGCTTCTTCCACATCTATCGCGTCCCGGTCGACGGCGGGCCGCCGCGGCAGCTCACCAGCGGCCCGTTCCACGACATCGACCCGGCGGAGCTACCCGACGGGCGGATCGTGTTCGCTTCGACGCGCGCCGGGACGTTTGAAGAGTATCACGGCGCGCCGTCGCGGGCGTTGTTCGTGATGCAGCCGGACGGGACCGAGATCAAGTCGATTACGCACACGCCCATTTTCGACAACGAGCCGAACGTGCTTGCCGACGGGCGGATTGCCTTTGTGCGCAGCGACAACTTTTTCGGGCGGGCGAAGGTCGAAACCCGGATTCACGCGATCCGGCCGGACGGCACGGCCGGGCAAACGGAGGTGGGCGCCGACGTGGGGGCGGTGTACGGCAAGCGGCTCCGCATGCTCGGCTACGGTAGTCCGGCGCCGATGCCCGACGGACGGTTGGCCGTCATTTCCAACCGGGGCAATTTCGTGGCTCACCCGGGCGCGGCGGAGGCGTCGTTTCACCGGCTTCCCGACGGCCTGGGCGACCTGGCTCCGCTGCCCGACGGACGACTGCTCGCCACCGTGCTCCACCATCAAGCTCACGACCGGCGTTCCCGCGTGCTGGCCGTCATCGATCCGGCCGACAACCGGCTGGTGAGCATTTACGAGTCGGACGACACGCCGATCCACTCGCCCATTTTCCTGGGTCCACGGCCGCGTCCTCCGATT
>JBNJEM010000011.1:0-31852 GCA_051745935.1 Planctomycetota bacterium | reverse complement strand
ACTGGGTACTGGGTACTGGGTACTGGGTACTGGGTACTGGGTACTGGGTACTGGGTACTGGGTACTGGGTACTGGGTACTGGGTACTGGGTACTGGGTACTGGGTATGGAGCGCGCAGGCCCCCGTCCGCTGGAAAATCCATGGCGATTCGAAGGCGTGGCGGAGCGGACTTTGGCCTTCCGGCCCACTAGAGGCACGTCGTGGGTGGACCATGACAAGGCGTTTACTATTCTGCTTCAGACGGCTAAAGAGGTACTAGTTTTCTTGTTCCCCGTTCAGGTGCAAACATGAACGAACCTTCAAGGTCTTGCGTTGATCGTCGGGCCGCGGCGGCTGCTCAACTGGCCAAAAAGCAGCCGGATCTGTCGGCGGAGAAGATCACCCAAAGTCTAATCGATGGCCTCGGCACGCTGCGTGAACGTTTGTTCGAGCGGATTCACAATGACGTGGAGGAAAACGTGGGTGAAGACTCAATGCTGCTGCCGCTCTCGGTGGAAAAAAGCGAACAGCTGGCCAATCTTGAGATTGAGTCATTTCAAGTTTCGATCGCGGCTTTGGAAGCGAGCAATCGCCAGTACATCTCGTGTGACAATCGATGGTTTGTCGGTTGGCTCGCCCAACTGCGCATGGGAGAGGCAGTCAAGGATTCCAAGTGGCGTCGTCGCGTCCGGCACTATTTGGCCATGTCGGACGACGAATTGCGATTGGATTTCTCTCGAAAACTAGAAAACGTCTTCCCTGAAGCCCGACTGGCGCCACTCGTTTTGTGTCGACTCTTTCCGTTGTCGGTTCGCATTGTCACGGCGATCGCATTTGGCAAGCACATGGATGCCGCCGAGATTCGAAACCGACAAACGTTCTGGTTGCCAGCCATCGGCGACTGTCCCGAATGTCACGGTCGACCGCTCGACAACGGGGAGGAATGCTCGGTCTGCGGCAACCCCATCTGGCGGTATCGCTGGCTGTGCGCCGAGTAGAGATCCCCGAAAAGGCCGGTGCCTTTGCGTTTCCAAGGGGGAAAAGAGGGTTTGCTGCCAGAACGGCTTGTGCTAGACTTACTCCCGGGTCGGCACTTCTAGCCTAAGGCAAACGGACAACAGAAATGTACCCGCACCGTGTACCAGAAGTCGTAAGACTCCTGGCGACCGCGGTCTCGCGAGTTCGGCTACGGCTATGCGATTTCCGTCCCTTTGCCTAAGGGTTCGTGTCGATTCTACCCGTGTTGTTGCGCCGAGCGCGGGACGTGTTGTTTGGTAACCGGGTTGTTTGGTAACCGGGTCCCACAGGAGTAGCCGCGCGTGTGTAGTCGGCGGTTCCGCCCCTCGGACGAACCAGCCGCAACGACCGAAAAACAAAGAGTTTGAGGATGTAGCTCAGTTGGTAGAGCAACGGACTTTTAATCCGTAGGTCGTGGGTTCGAGACCCGCCATCCTCACTGGACTTAAAGCGTGTCACGATAAGACTTTATAAGCCGCCGTGCCCCCCCGAGCGGTGACGGATTCAAGCGGGGGCACGGAATCTTGGCACGGAATTTCAAAAAGGCGCCCCGCCTGGCCGGCACCAGGCGAGGGCCTCCAGCAGGCCCTTCGGCTCACGGTCAGGTTTTTCTTTCTCCTGGTGGCTGGAGGGTTTTGTGGTGGCACGTCGTCCGAAACCGTGGTTCAGAAAAGGTCGAACGCGGAAAACAGGAACCTTTTCCGCCCTGACGGCCGAGAGAAACGCGCCCGATATTAGTCTCACCTCTGCCCCGACATCAAAACAGATCGTGGAATGACTCTTGCCCCAAATGCGGCACCAGTTTCCTGGCGAGCGACTCTAGCGGGGCCGGACCGTCGATATGAATCCCCCTGTCGATGCCAGACATGTACGTCAGCCTTTCCACGCTGACGAGGGCGCGCACATAGTTCCAGCGCGTGTTGCTACGTATCCGCTCCTCAGGCTAGAAAGCCCGACATACATCAATCTTGAGGTCTTGTGGAGCGCGGCACATTTGCATAAGCAAACGGGTGGCTGTCGAGACGGGCTTTTTGTGCGCCGTGGTTCACGATACGTTGTTTGAACAGTAGCCGGGGCGTTCACCACGGACCGGGGGCTTTCGAGCGCTGGCCGGGCGCAGTGTGCCTCGCTCGATGCAGGCCGTGCAGCCAAACTGTTTCCGATCCTGCTCCGAGCCGCCAGCATTCTGGTCACTGCTCACGCTTTCCGCTGAGCGCTCATACCGTTTACACTGAATGGCTGACAGCCTCATTTCAACAGCCCCTAACAAAATCCGATTTCCGCTTCCACATGTCTCTGGATAACAGCTAACTCGCACGGTTTTGTTATGGGGTCTTTGATCCATTGCAGGGGGGGAATGCTAGACGGAAGCAATCGACGCGGTAAAATAGGGGCACATAGGGTTCCAACTTCGCAAGAGATTCCATCATGATGAAGGCGTATTCCGGTCAATGGCGCACATTGTCCGTGGTCTTTTTGTCAATTATTTGTGTGTGGGCGCCGTTGACCGTTGCCGTCCTGCCGGCGGGCGCGGCTCGCGCTGAACCACCTGGCAGACCATTCAACTTTCAACCCATTGATACCTCGCGTCTGATGGGGTCCCCCGATCCGATGCCGCTCGAGCCGGAGCGAGTTTTTCCCAACCTGTCCTTCGAGCGACCTTTGGAATTCACATTCTCGCCCGACGGCAGCGATCGGATATTCGTCGTGGAGCAACGAGGGGTGATCCATGTTTTCCCCAACAGCAACGACGTAACCCAAACCAAGACGTTCCTCGACATTCGCGACGTGGTTTCGCGACAAGGCAACGAAGAAGGGCTTCTGGGATTGGCGTTTCATCCGGACTACGCGACAAATGGAGAGTTTTTCGTCTACTACTCCACAACGCCGCGAGCCTCGATTGTCTCCCGCTTCCGCGTGTCGACCGACGATGCGGATCAAGCTGACCGGGATTCGGAACAGCAGATCATGAAGATCGATCAGCCATACGGCAATCACAATGGAGGCTGCATCCGCTTCGGGCCAGACGGGTATCTCTACATCGGATTGGGCGATGGCGGCGCGGCCCACGACCCACATGGGAATGGCCAGAATCTACAAACGCTGCTCGGTTCGATTCTGCGGATTGACGTTGACAATAAGGACGCCGGCAAGAACTACGCGATTCCCGAAGACAATCCTTTTGCCGGCCGTAAAGACGCTCGCGGGGAAACCTGGGCCTACGGGCTGAGAAATGTTTGGCGGATGCAATTTGATCGCGTTACCGGAAACCTGTGGGCCGGTGATGTGGGGCAAAACCGATATGAAGAAGTGAACTTGATCCGTCGAGGTGGGAACTACGGCTGGAAAATCCGTGAAGGGTTGCATCCGTTCGCACCGGAGGCAAAACAAACCGGCGGTCCGTTGATCGATCCGATCGCCGAGTATTTTCACAGCGAAGGCATGTCGGTCACGGGAGGACAGGTGTATCGCGGGACGAAGTTGCCGGAATACGAGGGCGCTTATTTCTATGGGGACTACGTGAGCGGTCAGGTATGGATCGTTTGCCACGACGGCACCAAGGTGACGGAGAACCGCAAGGTGGCCCAAACAGGGCTTTCGATCAGCGCATTCGGCGCGGACAGCCACGGCAACATGGTTCTGACCGCTTTCGACGGCCATCTGTATCGGCTCCGGAAACGCGACGTGGACCTCGAGGCAGTCCGCAGTGCCTTCCCTCGGCGACTTTCCGAAACTGGATTGTTGGCGTCCACAAAGAAGCTCGCGTTGCGGCCTGGCGCGGTTCCTTACAATGTCAATGTACCGCTCTGGTCAGACCATGCCGACAAGGAGCGGTTCATTGTGCTTCCCGAGGACGCCGAGATCGGCTTTCAAGAGCAGGCGACTTGGCGGTTCCCGGTGGGAACAGTGCTTGTGAAACATTTCTTCCTGAACCTGGATCGGGAAAACGCCACGGACCGGCGACGGCTGGAAACCCGCTTCTTCGTGCATTCCCCCAGAGGTTGGAAAGGATACACGTATGTCTGGAACGATGCACAGACCGATGCGGAGCTGATCGACGATGCGGTCACACGAACGTACCGCGTGAAGACTGCCGACGGCGTGACTGAACAGCCATGGTATTTTCCAAGCCGTGCCGACTGCATGGCCTGTCACACTGAGACGGCCGATTTTGTGCTCGGGCTGAACACGCGGCAGATGAATCGATCACTGGACTACGACGGCAAAAAGGCGAATCAAATCACGATGCTTGCCCGGCTCGGTCTGTTTAACAACTCTGTGCGGGAAACTGCGGAAGCACTGGAGAAGTATCCGGACTGGAGAACCGATAATCAGGCGATGGCCGCATTGTCGCGAGCGTATCTAGATGTGAATTGCGCCTTTTGTCACAGTCCGGGCGGCATTGGGGGCAGCCGGCCTGACTTGCGTTTCCACACACCGCTGAACAAGACGGGATTGGTGGGCCGCCGGCCCAGCCAAGGGCGAGTGGGTCCGCGGGGATCAGTACTCTTGGCTCCGGGCGCGCCGCGACGGAGCGAACTGCTCCATCGGATATCGACTCGAGGATCGCGGCAAATGCCGCCGCTCGCAACAAACCTGGTTGATAAAAAGGCAGTGGAACGGTTGTCGGAATGGATTTTGCGGCAGAAAGAATAGGGGCAACTAAGAACTGAGGGATTCCGAACAGCGATTCTCGGTTACGTCAAAAGGGAACGAGTCATCAGATCTTGGAGCCAAAACGATGTCCGGAAAATCATCACGACGCGGGTTTCTACGTGACGCGACAGTCGGCGCAGCGCTGGCCGGCACGATGGGTTCCTTTTCCACACGTGGATTCGCTGCCCAGTCCGCGACGGGAGAAGCGGTGGTCCCCCTGCACCCGAGCATCGAGCCGCTGGTGCGGCTGCTGGAGGAAACCCCGCGTGATCGGATCATCAAAACCGGGGCGAAAAAGATCCGTGATGGGACCAGCTATCGGGACATGCTGGCGGCTTTGCTCCTGGCGGCCGCGCGCAATGTCGAACCAAGGCCGACGGTGGGTTATAAGTTCCATTCAGTGCTCGTGGTGCAGTCGATTCACCTGGCAAGTACGGCACTGCCGAAGGAGAAGCGGTGGTTGCCGGTTTTCTGGGACCTTGATTACTTCAAGGCGACTCAGGCTGAGGATGAACAGGAGCGGGGGTGGACGATGAAGCCGGTGGACGAATCGGCCTTGCCCAAGGCGGAAAACGCCGTTGATGCGTTCACCGACGCCGTGGAAAACTGGAATGAGCCGGCGGCGGATGCCGCCATCGCCGGGCTGGTTCGGACCGCCGAGCCCGCGGACATCTGGCCGCTGTTCTTCCGCTACGGTGGGCGTGACTACCGGTCTATCGGTCACAAGGCGATCGACGTGGCGAACACGCATCGTGTGCTCGGCGTGATCGGGTGGAAACATGCGGAACCGGCGCTCCGTTCGTTGGCTTACGCCCTGTTGATGCACGACGACGGTAATCCGGCCAATCGGGACGCCTCGGCCGATCGTCCCTGGCGGCGGAATCAGGAACTTGTTAAAGAGATCCCGGCCGACTGGCAAGACGGGAAGGTCGATCGGGAAGCGACGCTGTCATTGCTGCACACGTTGCGTGCAGGGTCCGAGAACGACGCCGCGGACAAGGTCGTTGAATTGTTGAGCAAAGGCGCCTCGCCCCAGTCGATCTGGGACGCTTTGTTCCTGGGAGCCGGTGAGCTAGTGATTCGGCAGACAGGGATCATAGCGCTTCATGCGGTCACCACGACCAATGCTCTTCATTATGCTTTTCAGGCCGCTCGTGACGATATAACACGGAGACTGATCCTGCTGCAGAACGCATCCTTCTTGCCCATGTTCCGGCAGTCCATGCGGGGTCGAGGAACGATCATCGATTTTGCGATCGACGAACTGCAGGCCAGCGATGATGGAAGGGTGGAGGAGATTTTCGACTTGGTGCAGCGCAAGTCGATGCAAGCCGCACGGCACACGCTGGCTTACTTTCAGGCCGACGGGCCGATTGAGCCGTGGGTCAACAAGGCCCGGCAGCTGGTCGTCCAGAAAGGAACCGGAGTGCACGAGTACAAGTTCGGTTGTGCCGTGATTGAGGACGCGAAGAACGTCTCCTCAGAGTGGTTGGGACATTATCTGGCCGCAGCCACGTTCTTGCTGCAAGGGACCAGTGAATCGGACAACCCGCTGATCCACAAAGCCACGCGTGCACTAGAGAACTCTGCATGAAACGCTCCAATGGCTCGGGGAACGCACTGGGCATTGAAGAATCAACCCTAACGTTGCAAAAAGTATATGTAGGACGGGTCTCCAGGCCCGTCTTTTCAAGTACGAAATCGTACTTGATCTGGTGTCCGCGGATCTCACGAAATGTGAGATCTTCAAACAACCGCAAAAAGACATTTATGCGCTGTAAAAGACGGGCCTGGAGACCCGTCCTACGCCGTCTTTATGCAACAATAGGGTCAATTCGTGTTCCATTGCGCGTACGACGGACTGCACAGTAACCGAACCGCTAATAAACGTGGATAAACGCTTATACTCAAATGTACAAAAGAGCATCGCAGCTTCCTCTTTTTGGTCTGATCTCGATAATGTCGACGCCGGCTCGCTGATGCACCTTTCGGAAGGAGATGCTGATGAGGGCACGTTCTGTTTTCACGTGGCTTGGCGGGCTTGCGATCGTCACTTGTGTGGTCGCGGCGATGACGCCGCCGGCGCCCGCATAATCTGACGAGCAGCAGCGAACGTCAGAGACGGTGACGTTGTTCGCCGCCAGCGATCCATGCCGTGTAGCCGCCCGAGGCTGTCAACTTCAACCACGCCAATTCAACCACGCCAACATTCACCTGGCCCGCGAATGGTTGTTTCACACGAAGGGAGTTTTCTTATGCGATTTCCCGTTTTATGGTTCCTGGTCCTCGCGTTCACGCTGGGCGCGGTCGCCTCCGGAGCCCTTCATGCTCAACAGCAGAAGGACCTGGGCATGCAGTTGTCGGAGAACCCGCCGATGCAAACCATTTATCGCGAGCCGCCGGATCCCTCGCCCAATCCCGAGGACTTTGAGGTGCGCGAGGGCTTTCACGTGATCGATTCGCTGGATGAATTTCGCGCGGCGATCAAGCAAAACAGCCAGAAGATCCGCATGAGGCCCGGGATTTACCGCGCGGAAAAGGTCGATAGGCCGATCCCCGAAAAGAATCAGCAGCATATTTTCGCCGTTGACGGCTCAAACAACCACTTCGATCTGCGCGGCGTGGTGATCGAGACGCCTGTCTCCGTCCAAAGCAAGCTCACCAAAAAGGCCCACGTCGCGGATTCATGGCACATCAACGGTGACCGTAACACGTTCGAGGGCGGCTACTTCCGCAACGTGGTCGATCGGCGTTACCCCAAGTTCAACCCGACCGAGAACGAGTTCGAGGTCACTGGCGATGGCAACGTTTTCCGCGGCTGTACGTTCGTCATCAAAGGCTCCATTCCCTACGGTTATTCCGATTTCTACGGCAAAGGTAGTAACCGGTTCGGCGCGCTCGACAAACATTCGTTCATGTCGATCATGGCCGCGCATACGAAGCTCATCGACTGCAAGCTATATCAACAGTCATACGGCCACGGCGTGCATCTTCACAAAGGCGCTGATGGCGTACTGATCAAGGATTGCTTGTTCACGGGCACGCTTCGGCCGACCAACGATATCTACAAGGAAAAGACGGGGCGGGCGACAGAATATGACTTTTACATCATGTATCGCGGCAAGCGGAAGATCCCGCGTGATCAGATGATTCCCTTGACCGAGGATGCGGTACGCACCTACGACGATGACAAGAACATCCGCGTTATCGACACGACGATCGAGCGATTCCGCTGCGGCGCTCAGATTCATGCTCATGGCAACGTGGAGCTTTGCAACGTGACGGTGCGCGAGCCCGGCTATTTCGGCTTTGACGTGACGGCGGGCAAGCATGGACGGGTGGTCATGCGGAACTGTGGGGGCGATGTCGCCTACAGCCCGCTGTTCAATCTGACGCGGGACGGCGTGCCGGAAAACAGCTTTTACGAGGTGACGGTCAAGGGGCCGCGTGAAGGCGTCGAGCCTACCGACGGGACGAACCTTGGCCGGCCGACCGACGTCGGCCACCTCTGCGGCAAATCAAGCGTTTTCGTGCTTCACGCCGATGGCGAACGACCGCTGCCGGAAAAAGTCCGCCGCATCCGCGTGGGCAGAAAAAAGCCTTTTGTTGACTCAAAACTGACTAACCACACGACGGCGAAAGTGGTGCTTGGTAACAAAGTGCGCAACAGCACGATCGAATCGGTGGGCCCGGTCGAGGACAACGGCAAAAACAATACGGCCGTTCAGCTCGATCCTGAATCGGTGCCGTGCGCCAGGTGAGCCGTGGGAGTAAAACGTGAGGCGGCACGGTTGAGTTGGAAAGCTGCTTGCCTTGTCCTGGGGCCAATCACGGTACCATGGTTTTCGAGCCGCTCAGCAACGCGCGCGGTCAGACGGTGAAGGAGGTTTTCCAGCTCCTGCATCAGCCGCGCGAGGTACTTGTAGTCCCGGAAGTAACTCGTCGCATACGCCGGGTCCTCCAAATCCGTAGCCGTTCACGGGCGCCGCTACACGGCCTGGACACGCAAGGCCCGCATGGATGCCACGGGCTTGTCCGTGCTGGATCACGCTCGCCGCTACACACGGGCCAGACACACCACTCCTCGTCGTCGTAGCGTGAAACGTAACGGACCACGGGACAAGTTCGTGGCATTTACACCTTGAAAAGCCTTCCTTCAAGATGTGCAACGGAAGTACGAACGTCCGGGAATATCAGTTTCTTGCCCGTGAACGGTTACCCAAATCCGGATCGCCCAGCATCGAGGAAAGGATCTCTTCTTCTCGAGTAGTTGCGCCACCAGCGGAATGGATTGCTGACGCATGCAAGAACCCGCATTGTTCTAGGCTAACAAGGGCCAAAGGTGTCGGGAGGCGATGACGCCATGACTTGTTGATTCTACCCCAGCTCGTTTTTTCCGGACGGGCCAGGCCCGACCTGCCTCGATGCCACCGGGGATACCGCACCCGGTGGAAAGGTCAACCACGTCGCGCACATCTTGCACAGTCGGCGTCCGCGAGCAGGCAAGACCATGGCAAGGCCCTGGGCACCCGAACGGGAGAGCGCGGGGCATTATTCTGATCACTCGAGCGGGTATGGACACTGAGGCGTCGGGTGCGCGGGTCGATGTGACCGAAGCGGGTTGGCAACTTGAGGGTCTATGACATTGGGACGATTAGATTGGTGCGCGCAGACGCGTCGGTGCCATATGCGTTAGTTGTCGTGTTACGAACTGATTGACGACGCGGGGACATGTCCGCGAAGGCGCTGGCTCTCGTTGATCTCCGGCGACCTTCCGCGGTGGCACAACGAGATCGTCCTACGGACGCCAGGGCTGGGCTGATGAAAACGCCGGAAGATGGGCAGGCTGAGACGAATAGGGACTTCACCTTCTGTTCACTCTAGTTGTTCTGTCATGCAGTTCTAGAATCGTCGAGCATTCTGTAGAATAGCCAGAATAGCCGAGAACACTCAGTCACAACCGCCGAGGAAATCGAACCGGAGCAAGCCGCATGGCAACGGGAGCAGAAATGCTGGAATCAATCCGTCGGGCAGCGGCCGACCAACCGTGTGGGGCCGAGCATTGGATTGACACGCACCAAAAGCTCGATCTTTGCAAGCTCAAGATTTCGGACCTCACGAAAGCTGGGCTTGACGAGGAGACTGCGGAAGCAGTCGTCCGCGCATTGAAGAAGCAAGATGTCGGTCCACTTGCCAATGCACTGCGAATAAACCTGAAAGTGAAGTTCAAGGTGTGGGCCGAGCGTCACCACGGTACGTGTCGGATTCGATGCGAGGGAGAAGACAATGCGGCTTGGCTACGGGACTTTCTTGTGCAGCACTTTGACGACGCTGAGATTTCCGACCTGACTCCCGTTGAAGGCCTAGATGAAATCGCATTTGACGTTACCCTTACGCCGACCTGCACGCCCTATCGTATCCGTCAAGCTCTCACAAAATGTCCGGCGACATTTCCGGTGCGTTTGTTTCCGGTATCGGTCGCCGAACAGCCCCATTATGTCGTGCAGGCCCGCAGCCTTGGAGACTGGCTTGAGAATCAGGAGGACTCAGAGGACATCTGGTGGACTGTTGACGGCGATCCGACGCTCATGAGTCGGATGGAATTCCCCGCTCCACCAGACGAGTTAGCTCAAGAACTCCGTCAAATCAATAATCCACTTCTGGTGCGTGATCCGAACGAGACTGGCAACGGGGAGGAGATTACTCCTGAAGAGATCAGCAATGTAGCCGAGTCAGACGAGCGGGGAAACCGGAGTTTTTTGATGTGCTGGCAAGGAAGTAACAATGACTGGGAATTGATTGAAGATGAACCTACGTCGGAGAGTTCGAGTGGTCTGTAAAGGACGTTTGTGGGCACAGCCGCCATAACAAATATTTCCACCGCGAATGACGACCCTTCGCTGCTATACGAGCCTTCGCTGCTATACGAGCCTTCGCTGCTATACGAGCCAAGAGTTCCGCGATGCCCAGACCACCTATTGATTACCAAGCGAAGATCGAGGACATGCTGGGGCACGTTGGTCCGATGCCTGCCGAAGCGACTACTCCCCTCGCTCACTATACTCTCGCTGCGAACGCTGCGATGAATATGCGAAAGTATCTTGTACGGCCGTTGGAGAAGGTCGCGCACTATCCTGCCGTTCGTGAGCGCCATTTGCACGTTCTCAACAATATGTTGCTAGTGAACCTAGTGCAGTCGATGGAACGGTTCTTTAAGGACATCGCCAGCGTGTGCGTTGACCACCTGTGTGATAGAGTCGTTGACAACCGTTTTGATGAACTATCAGTCAAAGGCAGTTTCTTGGCAGCGCACTTTGAGGACTCCTCGGCTGGTACGGCGTTGTGCGAATCAGATACATGGCTTAGTTGCAGGCAAATCAACGATCGGTTCAAGAAATTCCTCAAACACCCCACTGGAGTCGGCGATCCTTTTCACATCTTCCCACCTAACGGTGACGAATTCCGCACAATGAATGTTGTTTGGCAACTGCGGCATTCTCTGGTCCATAACGTGGGTGTGCTTACTCGATCCGATGCCGCCAAGTTGAAAGTACTTGCCCGAAGGCACGTTGATTCGCCACGAATGCTCATGCCTGAAATCAGCGACCTCCGCTACTTGCGATCTTATCTTGACCAGCGTGCCCAGGCCGTTAACCAGCGCGTGGCAGATCGTCTGGGACTAGTTTTGTCTGCTATCCATCGCCAGAACTCGATGTTGTTCGCACCACAAG
The DNA here is from genome assembly GCA_051745935.1 of Planctomycetota bacterium. Lineage (GTDB taxonomy): Bacteria > Planctomycetota > Planctomycetia > Pirellulales > Pirellulaceae > JBNJEM01. The sequence continues at coordinate 20,468 of JBNJEM010000011.1, read as the reverse complement.
AAGAGGCAGATAATCTCACGTCGAAGTTTGGCGTTGTCGTTACCGTTGCTGGCGCTGCTGGTGTGTTGCCGCCATAACAGTCTTCAGCGACTGCTCCGCCATCCTCCGAACGTTCCAAGAACCCATCTCGCCAAACGCATGTCCTGAGTCAAGGCGGACGAGCCGTTGGCCGGATTGGCCCGTCATCCCGAGGAGCGCTAGGCGGAAACAGTCTATCACTCACCGGAGTGGTGTGGCAACCAAGTAACTGATGGCTACAATGCAACTCAGGAGAATCGCCAGCCTGAGCGCTTCCGGGGGCGCATGTTTATCAGGCGCGCGGTCGAATGTCTCTCGCTCGATATCGTGTATCTCGTAGGATGTCCCCTCACCCTCGTGAAACTTCCGACACATGTTGCCAACAACGACATATCCTAGCATACAGGTGATGCCGATTACGACTAAAGGCCACGCCAGCGGAGAGAGAATGGCCAGCCGGGAAAGTACTGCGGAAAGACCGAGTGCAATAACAGCAGTCAGTCCAAACGTTACACCACATAGTTGCCATCGAGCCCACTCGCGAGACTTCGGCGGATAGAGTACACCAACAAGCGCCCCAATCAAGTAGTAGATGACATAGCCGACCATATCCAAAATCATCTCCATCGCGCTCCCAGATATGCTTCGTTTCTCGGGGCGCGCCGCCGTCCCTGTCTTCAGGGTATCCGCCCGGCCGCGTTACCCGCAAGCTTCACTCCCCCTGCAGCGGCAGTCGTTGTGCGTTTCATCATTCGCTCCTGTTAGTGGATAAACCACGAGTCTACATGTCACTGGACACCGGCGAAAAGTATGGTGCCGGAAACTCCGCGTTGACTACCAACGGGGTCTCAATTCACAAATCATTCCTGTGTTGCAGCGCCGTGGCCCGGACCCTCAGCGCCGCAATCCGCTGGGTGACCCAGTTCCAGAAACTCATCCCATATCAGGCATTCGACATTCTCTTGACGCAGCCTTCAATAGCTAGCCTCCTTTTTTCGTGGAAGGCATAGCGACTGCCCCGTGGTCGGCCGTTCCGCGGGTCCGTGGCGGAGACGCCGTGAGTCGATGCGATGTGTACAAGCACAAAACCCCGCCCCCATACAGTCATAGCAATACGAATCCCGATCGCTCCGTAACGCCAGTGATCACGACAATCGACACACCCCTCCCCGGACCCAATCGACACAGGAGGGCGCGTGGTGAGCAACGCAAGCGACCGGGAGTCCAAGACTTGCGGCGGCCACGCCTCACACCTTCCGCCTCCTCACCGGCGTCTTCACACGTCACCCTCGATCTATCGACACCATTTGCATGCGTCGACTCATCCAGACGGGAATCAGAAACCCGCTTATTTTGCCCTTTTAAGCCAATGAGCCACTCCCATCGCCCCCCGCTTCCGGCAGCCCCCCGGGGGCGGTGTTTCCGCGCGCCTAGTCACCGTCATGCGGAGTGATTATTTTGCTATTCTGGAATAAACGACGATTTTCCTGGCAGGATGTGGCAGATGGGCAAGACTTGGATTGAGAGGTCGAGTAACGCAGGGGACACAGAGGCCGCTGGGGCCGTCTTGTGCCGGGACGTTTGCGAGGTGATTTTTCCGAGAGGGTTAAGGTGATGCCACGACACGGGTCTTGTGAGTTGGTTCGTATCTTGTTTTTCACGTTCATCGGCTTTGTTACCAGTTCGTCGCTTCTGGCCCAAGAGCAATGGGGATTCCCAGAGTACAGTGCCTGCAACCTGATTCCTGTATCGCCGGGTCAGATACTTGAACGTGAACATATCCCCCCGCCTCCCAAGACGTCGATCATGAACGATGCGGAGCGAAGAGTGGCGGAGGCATTGGAGACGCCGCACGATTGGAATTTCGACCAAGTGACAATCGCTCAATTGGCGGCAGTGCTGAACAAACACGTGCCGTGTCGGGTGGACAAGGACTCGCTGGCGCTCGTTGGACTCGCGTCCGATTACGTGCTGGGTACATTGCACGCCGAACAGCTCAGTACGCGAAACATGTTGCACCACCTGCTGGCTGTCGCGGATCTGTCTTGGATCATCGAAGACGGGAAGCTGGTACTAACGACGGGTGAGGCGGCGGAGGATAACCCGCGACTGACGGTATTGCCGGTGATGGACGTGGTTGGAACGCCTGGGATGGGAGAGGCGGGGTACGATTATGATACGTATACTGAATTGATTACGAGTGTTGTTGGGCCAGACACTTGGGATGTGGGCACGGGGCCCGGTAGTATTTCGGTGTTCTCCGGCACATTCGTCTTCCGGCAGACGTGGGGGAATGCGAAACAGATTGAGATGCTTCTGGAGACGATGCGGCGTGTCAAGCGGAATGAAACAGCCCCGAACAAAGTCACTGTCCCGTGGTACGGATTTCACTTCGATGCGGGAAGCGAACCACCGCTTTTTCAACCCGTGACACTGAATGTGCAGTCGGTCACGTTGACGAAACTCATCAAGCGGTTGAATGGTCAGACCAAAGTGGGGATCCGTCTCGATAACCGGGGGTTCGATGACGACCGCTGTAAAGAGTCATGTAAGGTGGATTTTTCCGCTAACAAGGACCCTTTATGGCAAGCATTACGCCGAGCGGTCCAGCCACATGACTTGACTGTGATCTATGACCATCCGTTTCTCGTCATTACGACGGAACAACTCGCCTGCGAGCACATGCTAACCCGGATATATCCGGTACACGATCTGGTGACCGCAAGCTGTCGTGGGGGTGCTTCCAGTTGTTGGGGCGGTGGGTCGGTTGGTGACTATTTTGCTCTGCAAGACGTCATCCTAAACGAAATTGCGCCCGAGTCCTGGGGCGTCGCGGGTGGTCGCGGTGTCCTCATGGAGATGTTTTTTCCAACATCGCTTGTGATTAACCAGTCACTCGAGAACCACCAGCGGATCGAACATCTCCTAGCGCGACTCAGGAAAGCCCGAGAAATCGAGCGTAATTTGTTGGAACCGAGCACCACGCGATATGTCCGTATCTATTGGCTTGCGGAGCGCGTGCCGGTCGACGAGACAATTGAGTTGTTGAGGCGGCTGATGCCGGAGACTGAAGATAGTTGTGGTGATAAGGCATCAACCTACTTGAAACCATTCGGTCACGGTATCCTTGTCTGTCATACTCGTGAGGCGCATCGTCGCGTTGAGGACGTGATGAGGTCACTTGATCTCCGTCCGCCTCTCGACACGCCAGGCGGAATGGGTGGATTCGGTGCCTCGGAGTTTCGAGATGAAAACGCCGGTGGAATGGAAGGATTTGACGGGCCCGGTCCGGCGCAGGCATCGCCACAGGAGAGATGAGGCGACCGATCGGCATAATGCGAGCATGGTCGGGGCACAAGCGGGAGTTGGTGTGGATCGAAGCCCCCGCGTTCACGCGGGGCGAGGTTCATCTTCCGCCTACCATGAGCGCAAATAGCGTTATGCTGATGCGGGTATATGCCCCCGTGTGTGAAGGTCATGGCAGTGGCCGCAAAGGGCGATGAGATTTGTAGCACTATTGTCGCCGTCATCTTTCACCCAGGTGATGTGATGAAGTTGTGCATCCGCTGGTTCGGCCCAGTGTTCTCAGGACAGTCCCAATTGGTGACGAATCAATTGGCAAAGGCTGTCCCGGATTTCCCGATGCCGCGGCACTGGAGCTCGCCGTCCGTTTGCCGGATTACGGTAGATGTCGTGCCTCTTGCCGTGGCACAGTAGGTGACACCCAGCCCGGACTAATTCGCGGATGAACTCCTGGCGTTTCATACATCGAGTTCCACCTCCTTCAACTGCGAGCCGGACGGCACCGGCGCCTGCTGGCTCTCCCGCATCAAGTCATAGGCGTCCTCGATGTTGGCCTCCAGTTCCTCAAGTGTTTCGCCTTGGCTGAACACGCCAGGAACCTCTCTCAGACGCCCCACGAACCAGCCGTCGTCAACCCAGTATTCCAACGTGAATGGTCGTCGCATCGTCCTTCTCCACAAACATCTCCGGGCAGATTCGCAACCACCGCGGCGCCCGCCCGTGTAATTATACCGTCCAGCGGCCTCCGGTGCATGTGCGGGTTCGGCGATTTCACCCTGTCGTACTTTGAGGTGTGGATTCAGCGTTTTCCGTTGACGATGTCTTGCCATGGTTCGCAGGCCGCGACCTCTTCAGGTGTGGCGGCTCGCCAGAGGCGCAGAGTATCGTCGTTCAAGGAGCCCGCTGCCAAAAATCGCTCGTCCGGAGACACGGCAACAGACATTCCACTGCGCCCGTCCATTCTCAAGGTGAAACGGTGTTGGTGACTGCCCATATCCCAGAACTCCACGTCGCCGTCCCCGGCAACCGTAATCAGCGTATTACCTTTGCCCCCCGAGAACGTCAAATCCCAAATGCGAGCCCAAACTTGAAATGCGGCTAATGGATCCGGCTGCCCTATTTTCCATACCTTTGCGGTCATATCGAGGCTGCCGGATGCCAACACATCACCCGTTGGTGAAAACGCCAACGAACTAACGGCGTCCTTATGTCCTGGGAAATTCTCTACGAGAGAACCTGATGCGACGTCCTTCACTACGATCCGATTGTCGTGGCTCACTGTGGCAATCATTTCGCCAGTCGGCGAAAAGGCCAACGCCTGGCCAACGTCCTCAAACCGCTGGTGAAGCTGTCCATTATCCGCGTTCCACAACGCCACTTCATCAAACGACGCAGCTGCCACCAGTCTACCGTCTGGCGAAAATGACAGCGCTCTCACGGTTTCCAGTCCTGATTCAATTGTAATACTGCATTCATTTTGAGATAAGTCGCAGAGTGTTATCAAACCGTCCTGTCCTCCGGCCGCCAGAGTCTTGCAAGCTGACACGGCGAACTCAAGCAAAGGTGAATCAACGGAAATCGGCGCGAGTCGTCTACCGTCTTCGGTATCCCACAATCTGACCTTATCATCAAGATACTCAAGCGTGGCCAACGTGCCGCTGTCGGCGGTGAAGGCCAGATCCCTCACTTGGTAATTTGCGGGCAGCACACGTTGTTCGTTTGGGGTTTCCACATTCCATAACATCACTGTGTTATCCATGCTTCCGGAAGCAAGAGTCTTGCTTGTGGGCTGGAAGGCAACGGACCAGACCAGGGAAGAGTGCCCCTTAAATGTGTCGATTTCAGAAAAGGTGCGCGCATTCCAGAGTTTGACGGTGTTATCCCTTCCCGCTGAAGCGAGCATCCGTCCATCATCCGAAAACGCAACAGCTCGGAGCTTTCCTTGCCCAGGTGTGAGAACCTCAATTTCCTCCTGTGTCGCCATCTCAACAATTCTGATCAGTTTATCCCAGCCGGCTGATGCGAGACGGCTTCCGTCCGAGGAAAAAGCCAATGACCACACTTGATCTTCAGAGTGGAACGTCTTGATCTCTTTTGTGCTGACGGCGTCCCAGAGCCTGACGGTCGCATCACGGCCGCTGGATACAAGCACGCTCCCGTCTGGTGAATACACGACTGACGTCGTGTATCTTTCATGCGCTTTCCACCGTTTGAATATATTTCCTGACTGAAAATCCAGAATTGCGATCGATCCGTCTGCGATGGCAACCGCCGCGACCGTGCCATCCGGTGAAAAGTCGATGTCGATGATTGGGTCCTCGCCTCCGACGGTGATGGGTCTTTGCTGATGTGAACTGAGATCTAGGATCGTTATGGTGCTGACCGTGTTCCCAGGAAAGGCCACACTTTTGTCGTGTGGCGTGAACGCTACAAAGAACTCATGGAACCTGCGACCCTCTATCGGGAAGCTCCGTACGAGATCACAACGTGTGCGCGTGTCCCGCAATCTGACCTTGCCGTTTCGGCTGCACACGGCCAACCAGTTTCCGTCTGAAGAAAACGCGACTCGTCTGGCGTCAGAGGAAAGCTGCATGGTTGGCGTGTTCAGACTCCGCTGGCAGAAATTCCACAGCAAATACCACTCGAGACCACGGAGATCAGGTACCGAACCGTCCGGCACATGCCGCTTGAGGAGTTCAACCACGCGTCCTACGTTGTTCTCCTCCCACGCTTGGCGTGCAACGTTCATATCGGAAATGTAGAGTTCTCGGCGGCGACGTGTGAGTTCTTGACGCGATCTGTGGGCAAATAGAGCCGAAATAACTGCTATCACAACCAGCAATGAGGCCACGAGCGCGGCGAGGCTTGCCACGGCCGTGTTTCTTTGGCACCACCGCAGCCCCTTCCCAAATCTTGAAATTGGACGTGCCTCAATCGGTTTCCCGGCACAAAATCTACGAAGATCTCGCCCTAACTCCTCACCGTTCGGATAGCGTTTGTCCGGCGCTTTCTCCAAGCATTTCAGACAAATCGTCTCCAAATCTCGTGGCACATTTCCGTTGTATTGACGGGGACTTGGAGCCTCATCGTTGATCACCTGATGGATGAGCATCCGGACATTGCCACGAAATGGCAATTCGCCGGTCACCAGTTCGAACAGGATCACGCCTAACGAATACACGTCACTGCGTTCGTCTGCATCGTGAGCCGCCCCCTTCGCTTGCTCCGGTGACATGTACGCGGGGGTGCCGAGTACTTTCCCTGCCACGGTCATCGTGACCTCACCCGCCTCGCGTTTGGCTAAGCCGAAATCCATGATGTGGGGCTCACCGTTCTCGTCGAGCATGATGTTGCTGGGCTTGAGGTCTCGGTGGATCACCTTGTGCTCATGGGCATGCTGGACCGCGTCGGCTACCTTCGCACACAGTTCGGCCGCCTGTTTCGCCGTTGGCCGTCTCGCAGACAGCCAATCCGCCAACGTGACTCCCTTCACAAAGTCGCTGACAATGAATAGCTGCTCATTCTCTTTACCGATCTCGTGTATTGCCACAATGCTCGGATGACGCAACTGGGCAGCCGAGCGGGCCTCTCGCAAAAAAGTTTCAGTCTCTTCGACGGTCAATTGGTCTTTACGTGGGATTTTAACAGCTACGGTGCGGTCAAGCTCGCTGTCGCGAGCCGTCCAAACCTCGCCAAATGCACCGACGCCGATTCTCTCAACAAGCTCGAAGCGGCCCAGCGTGACTTTGCCTGCTGATTGTCGGCTCACTGTCTGGTCCGGCAGGAGATTGAAGGAACTTCCACAGGCCGGACACACGAGGTCCTGCAACTCGAAAGTGCTGCCCTTGAAGAAGCTTGCCGTATTATTCGAGAGAAGGAACCGCTCAAGCCAAGCACGAAAATTGGCACGTTGGGAGAAAAGGCGACAGAAGTGTCAAAGGTCCGTGGATCCGATCCTAGCACACTGGGGAAAGCAGTTCGCGGAGAGCTAGACTGAATTGTAATGAAGGCACTTGAAAAAGAGCGGAGCCGGCGATATGAAACAGCGAGCGGAGACGAAACCGTCAAATTATGGGAAGTTGAATCGGGGCGTCAAACAATTTCCATCGATACCGGAATGCTTCATCCCCGGGATCTCTGTTTCTCCCGTGACGGGACATGTCTCATGCTTGCGGGAGCAGGTTCTGTTCATGCTTTTTGAACGAAGATTCCCCATCGATAAGATCATGCAAATAGAGATTTCATTCTTATAAGCCTTCAGTCACTTCCGATCACAATAACCTTTCTACGCTCTGACAGTGTCTTCTGCACGGCATGGCGGTCGTCAAACCGCGATCGGAATACGTCGGCGGCAAGGTCTGACGGAAGACATTCCGAAAATTTCAGGGTCTCCATGGCGTCGATGTTCACAATGGGACGGACGGCATCCAAAGTAAGCCCGTTGATGAGTTCCGATACCGTTTCGACTGATGGCCCGGCAGGGAAACTGAGGCTGAGATTCTCACTTTTCACATCGCAATGCGGTTTCAATGTGTCAGCCAACAACGTGTTGGCCATTCCCCCGGCGAAGGTCCACCAACGCAGCTCCTTGTTAGGATGCTGCACCAAGCTGGTCGATTCAAAGGACGCCCACGGATGCTCGTCCCTGAGTTCAGCAAATTCCCGCGCGGCGCGTTGAGACCAAGCCGGATCGTCCGCATCGGAGGCGACAAGGCGGCGAATGCTTTGACAGACCGCGTGACTGAGCATCTGGCCTTCACCGAGCCACCGTGATCGCCCCTTTTCGTCAGTGGGCTCAACGTGGGCCAAACGTCGCTTCCAGTCCAAATGTTTCGTCTCCCAACTCCGACCGGCCAACACCAGAATCGCCGGTCCTGCTTCTTGCCGGTAGAACGTCGACTCATGAACGTAACCGAGTTCCTTTTGGCCGAACATGACCTTGAAAAGCGGCGGGGCCGTAAAAACGGACAAGAGATCCATGAAGTTTCGCCGACCAAATTTGGCTTCACCCTCCGGTGCGAATCCCAAAATGCCATCGTCACTCCATATAATCCCTGTCGTTACCATGAAATCGACGAGTTCCGAAATGCGCTCGGAAGGCATGTCCGCGAACCCGGGAACAGACTTCACCCAGGGAAACCACTGTGACCGGCCAATGCCTTGTTCCTGGAGGATCAACGCCATCAGTTGCTGAGCCAGGATGTGGTAGGGACGCGGTGGAGCCTGAACAGGTTCAACGTAGCCTTGCCGCCACAGCTCAATGAGGGATGCAGCACGCAACAGCCCCTCGTCGCTCGTTGCCAGGAACAGGCAGTTGCGAGACGTATCGAGGCGACGGCCGGTGCGGCCCATGCGCTGCAGAAACGAGGATACCGTGCCCGGCGCGTCAATCTGGATGACCCGGTCCAAGTCACCGATATCGAGCCCGAGTTCCAACGAACTCGTCGCCACTATCACGCAGTTCTGACGCTGCGCGAACGCTTCCTCCGCCCGCCGCCGCTCATCAAGCCCCAAGGAACTGTGTGAAACAAACGTATCGACCCCACGCTGCCGCAGCGAAAACGCCAGTTGCTCAACCCGAGACCGGCTGTCGCAGAACACCAAACGCTTCTCGCCTTGATGCAGCAAACTGATGATTTTGGCGGCATTGGCCAAGGAACCCACGAAATCGAGTTGGACGTCGGGCGATTGTGTCTCGGCCCCCCGAGGCCAGACCACCTGTTGGGGACGTTCGGAACCCGATGACAGCCACCCCAGCATCTCTTCAGGATTCCCCACGGTGGCCGAGAGGCCGATCCGCTGCATATCCCGCCCTGCAATCCGGCCGATGCGAGAGAAAACCGACAATAAATGCCATCCCCGATCATCGCCAGCGAAGGCATGCAGTTCGTCAATGACCACCACACGAACGTGTCGAAACAACGGGGCATGCTCTATCTTCCGAGAAACCAGCATCACCTCCAGCGATTCCGGCGTCGTCAACAGACAATCCGGGCGTTCGGATAGGATTCGTTTCCGCTCCCCCTGGGTCGTATCGCCGTGCCACAAAGCGGCTCGCCGTCCGACAAGCCGCAAGTAACCGTCCAGTCGCTGTTTCTGGTTGTTGAGAAGAGCCTTTATCGGGCTGACGTACAGCACGGAGATCCCCGGCCATGACTCTTCGAGCATCCGAGAGATAACGGGGAAAAATGCCGCCTCGGTTTTTCCACCCGCCGTGGGAGCAAGAATGACAAGGTTCGCGCCGCTGTCGTATCCCTCGATGGACAAGGACTGCACGTCCCGCAAATCGTTCCAACCCAAGGAATTCACGATGTGGTGTTGCAACGCAGGATGTAGTCGATCAAAGGCATTCACAAATCCAACTCGATATCGTTGACGCTTTCGGCTTGTACTTCGCGTTCCACCGCCGTCATTTCAGTGGTGTTCACGGTCAGCTGGTAATGCTGGCGGGGATCAAAACCTTCGTACTGATCAATTCGGTCCAGCACATCGGCAACCAGCTTCTTCAAAAACAACCGCGGCGCAATGCCAACCTTGCCGCCGAGTTTTCCGGTCATGGAATGGGCCAACGCGTGCAAATACTCATCCGTGGCAAGACGCCGCACCCGTTCCGGTGCTTGACAGTCCGCGGCGAAAAGGTCCCGAACCTTGGTGCCCACCTCGACCAGCCGTTCCTGATTGAACGCGGTCAAGCGCAGTTGAACCGCCCGCGGGTTATCAAACCGCGCCTCGGTTTGAAAATCGACATGGAGCCGCTGTGCCAACGGCTCAAGACGCTTAATCCCCTGTGGGCCATCGTAAAAAGCCGGTGTGCCCGTAATGACCAAGTACAAGCCAGGAAAACGCCCACTGTCGATGTCGTCGATCAGTTGCCGGAGAGCATTCAGACCCTTCTCGCGAACATCGCCACGGACACGTTGAAGCGTTTCTATTTCATCCAGGACCAAGACAAGTCCCGCATATCCGGAGTCCTTTAGGATCAGCAGCAGGCCGCGCAGGAAGCTCAATGCCGCGAAGTGGTCGACATGCCCTTTGATACCGGCTTCCCGCTTGATCGACGCGGCCACATGGGGCTGTCCAGCCAACCATCCGGCGAGTCCCTCGGCGGTGGCGTGATCACCACGCCTCTGGGCCACGCGATAGGCTCGCAGCACCGCGGAGAATTGAGGGGTTGTTCGGGTGATTTCGACCAGTCGCTGCTCCAGCAACTCGTCGGCTCGAGCTGCCAGACCCTGCTCATCCGCCGGGTCGACCGTCCCCTCGGCCAATACGTCCTCCTCCAGCCCATAGAACCAGCCATCAATGATTGACCGGAACGCACCGAGAAAGCAGTCGGGGGTCGATAGTTGCTCGATTGCACGTCTGTAGACGGTTTCCAGTTTGTGCAACGGTGTTTCCGTTTCCGAAATCTGAACTTCAGCAGCGGCAAAGCCTCTCTTTTTGGCAGCTTCCTGGACCCAGCGGGCGAAGAAGGTTTTTCCGCACCCATACTCTCCGCGAACCGCTTTGAAGATCGAGCCGCCCTGGCCGACATCGGCAAGCTCCTTGGAGATCACCGACTCGAATCGATCCAGCCCCACGGCCAGGAAGTCGAGTCCGCGTTGAGGCACGGTTCCATTCCTCAGTGCGGCGATAATCTCTCGGCGTCGTTCAGGACTGATTCTCATACTTCATTCAGTTCAGATCAAACTGGCGTTTCAATTTGGGAACGTTCAGTTCCACGCGATTCTCATGTCGGTCCAAGTTCAGAATTTCATAGCCATCAACATTCAGCACGCGCTGCATCTTCGCGACCAAACCATCAACCCGCGCCGGTGCCACGTTCACGGCCTTCGAAAACGCCGCGGGCGTCATGATTCCACCACTGTTATCGAGAGCCTTCAAAGCGGTACGCAGGTCTTCATCTTCGACGCGATGACGACGGATCATCGATTTCTGGTGACGATACGCGTCAGATCCAAGGAGTTCCGAGATCCAGTCGCCGCGTGACGAGGCCGCTTCGGGCTGCCTCGCTGGCTCTTCAGGCTCCTCCTCTTCCGGCTCCATATCGAACAGGGTCGGTGGTCCCGCCTGTTTCGGTACCGTGACCTTGACGGGCGGCTGCGTGATTTCAGCAGAGGCCACTGGGGCTGCCGACCACCAATCCGGTTTCGGATACTCGCACTGAAACAGCCCGCAGTAGCCACTGCTTTTATCCACCAACATGACCAGCGGGCAGATCATTTCCTGGCAAGACGCCCCACCGTGGTAACCGTTCTGCTGATGCCCGTAATACACCCGTTCCGACCAAGGCATAATGACACCGTTGTCCGTTCCCATCACGCGATCGCCGGTCAGCACGATTTCATCGTCGGCACAGGTGCCGTCATCCGTGCGCCAACGACTCCCCTCTTCGTGCGGTCGATGTTCCGAGTCCGGCCGATGCCAGACGTGACCGTGGTCGCTGGCGAGAATGACGACGCGCCCCGAATCTCGCGCCAACCGTAACAATGTTCGCAGCGGGCTGATTCGATCGACCGACCAGTGGTCAATAACCTGTTGAGCGTTGTTGAGGCGGTCATCAATGGCGTTAATGACAACGCCTACAACCCGCTGTTGGGTGGAAAGTACGCTGTTGGAGAGCGGCTGCGAAATGGCCCCGCGATTGCCCTCCGTAATGTCCTTTTTGTGGAATAACCTGGGGGGACATCGTTTGTCACTGACTTCAAGAAGTCCCCGGTTTGATTCGAAGTTATGCTTCTCGAGATTCTGGTCGCCCTTGGTCAGTGTTCCGGACAACAGACTCGTTCGGGAATACGTGGTAATACTCGGCATGGTCGCGATGACAGGCGCAGGCGGTAAGCAGGAATCATTCAGAGTCACCTCGAACCAGTGGTCCTGCCGGATGTCCTGCAGTAGTTCGTGGCAGACCGCCCAACTCATGCCGTCCAATACCACCAGCAGAACACGATTGTCCGCCTGGACTACCCGGCTAACCACCTGACCAAGCACATCCTCCACGCCCAGTACTCCAGAATCACTCGAACCCACGGCGGACCAATCGGCCAGGGACTTCGCGAATGTACGATTCAGGTCCGCTCGCCGTTCCAGAACCGTCTGGTCGAGCAGTTGGTAGGCGGTGGAGAGTTCAGCAACGTCCTCCCCGCGGCAAAGCGGCTCACGAGCCCAATCCACAAATGACAATTCTCGCACGTATTGGTCCGCTTGCTCCTCAAACGACGACGGCACGTCCGATGGGTTGTTCAACCATCGCACGAGCCGGACGGCCATTTCCGCAGTGGACACTTGGCTCCTGTTTCGACCCAACTTTGCCAGTCGATGTTCTAAGACCTCCGACAAATGAAATTCACAGCTCTCGGTCGTTTCTTTCGTGTCCTTTGTGAGATTGTTCACCGCGGCGGCGATAGCGCCGCCCAATCGCTGTAATCGCTGTTGGAATCCGCGTCGCGACAGGGTGTTTCGGTAGGCATGATCCTCGCAGAAAAACTGTTCCAGTAGGTTATCGGCGCGTTGCAGGTGTTGCTGGGCGATGCGGGGATCATCCTGACGGTCGAGATCGGCAATGGCATCGACGACTGCACGTCCTAACGCCTGACCAACCGCCTTGGTCATCGGGGTATTGTCGTGATACTTCTCCATACGAGCGGCGGCGGCATCGAGCGTTTGATCGTCTCCTTGACCATAAACCACCTGACAAACCACAGCCAAAGCCAAGGTGTCCTGGCCGGCACCGGAATCCATGAACCGGAGCACGGAAGCGGCCGGTTCGCCGAGGTTTCGCGTCAATCGATCACGCAAGCTGGTACGGATATCGGCGGCCGCCTTCTGATAGCATCTCATCCCATTGTCCGACGCACTCCACAGCAGCAGCGAGACTAAATCCGGCTCTCGCTCACCCATGTCGAATACGTGGCGACAGATGGCCCGCCAGACCGTGCCCGCGTCCAACACCCCGGCCGAAACCGGCGGATAGCCGTCCGGTGGAGCGTACTCGATGAGGGCTCGAGCGATGGCCGGTTCACAAATCGAGCGGTCCAATTGCTTGGCTTTGAACAAGGTGCAGAGAGTCGCCCAGTGGTCGACGGTGAACAAACGGCTGCGGGCCAATCGTCCCACGACGTCATGTCCCAGATCCGCCTGTTGAAGGCCGGTGAGCAAAACGATGCGGTCGCTATTCTTCTCGGCCGACCGCAGTGCTTCCCGGATTTCAAACACGGTGTCCGCTCGCACCACCTCCGCCTTGCCAAACTCGAACTCCACCTCGCTTGGGCTGTGCCACGAGGGCGTGATGTGCAGTCCGACCGCCACGGCGTCCAAATCGCGCTGCCACTTGTCCTCGACCATGGAGCGGAGTTGCTGCGAACTCAACATTCCAACGCTCATTCGGACTCCTCCTCCAAAGTCCACTCGACCGTGAGCCTCAGCTTGGGATTCTGCTGCAACTGGTCGAGTAGGTTCTTTGCCTCGGTGACCGAATCCTGATGACTTAACCGAGATTGCCTGCCATTGCTTACCGTTTTCCAGTTCTTTTCGGGTGGAGGCGGTGGAGGCGGTGGAGGCTCTACTGGTTCCTTGGGCGGCGTAAGTAGTTTGATCGCTCTGTTTTCCGCATCGGAAAGCTTCGAGGCCAAACCACCGGCCAGAGCCAGCTCGTCGGCGCACAGCATGGAACGAACCTCCTTCAGCAGCGATTGCGCCGCGGGCTGCCGCGAATCCGTCAAACGAGAAACAGCTTGGAACAAGTCCCATTTCGTCGTACGCAGACATTCCAGAACGGCGGGGACGGACTTGAAGCTGCGTCCCATCGCAGGTCCAGACGTCTCGACGGTGGCGTTCGCAATTGCACCCACCAACGGCGTCGGATCCTTGTCCTGGCAGACCGCCAACAACGACCGAACCGCAGTGGCAGTACGAACTCGATCGGCCTGAGAAGCATCACTGTCTGACATTCCCAACTGTTTCAGGACCAACTGCAAACGATCCGGCAAACTGTCGCAATCCGCTTTCAAATTGTTAACGCTCTCGGCAACCTTGCCTGCCAGGTTCGTCAGGTTCGAAACATTCAGCAATTCCGAGATCGGGTGTCCGAAGATTTCCCCCACGCATTGGACCGCCACTTCCCAGTCCTTGATATCGGGCAGCTCTTGTTGGACCAGTTCCAGTTCATTTGGCATATCGTCCAGTCTGGGCTCGTAGGTGCCACCACGGACCCGATCGACAAAGGATCGGTTCGTCTGATCCGCGTAGACCAGAATCAAGAGGTTTTGGATCTCTCGAGGCAGCCCCCGTTCCTCCGGCTGGTCCGTCCACTGTCTCAGATCCGCCACCGTGGGGTTTTTTTGACCGGACTGGGCCAGCATGCGATTGAAATGCGTCTTCCAATAGGTGTCCAGCACGAAGGGCGTCTCGTGCATCTGGCCCAGTTGAAGCGGGTTGCAGATGTTCCGAAGTTTCGGGCGAACGGCCTTGTCCTCCACGATGATTCGCCCGTCGGGATCGCGGGCGGCTTCCCGGCAGACCTCCAGCACCTGTCTCAAGTCTTTCCCGTATTTGATCTCCTGTCCGAACTTCGGATGCTTGGGGAACTGATGCGACAGCGCTTGATCGAGCAAGCTTTCCAATGCCTCTTTCAGATTCGCGCCGACCGGCCGCTGCAGGACCAGAGACGGGTAGAGCGACTGGAAGTGCGAGTCGGACATGTCGTAGGACGTGTCCAAACAGCCCGGCGTCGGCTCGGAGCGGATCGCATAGGCCGCTTCGACGATCTGGCGCAGCCGGGACTGCAGGGAACTCTGCTGGTTCTTGAGCAGCAGCTTCGCCGTCTCGCGATCCTGCATCGACAGATGCTTGGCGTACTGGTCGAAATTGCTGCCGCGAAGCAGGTGATCGATGATGATCAGCCTTCCCAATTCGGCTTGAGATCGGGTGGAGAAGAACGACGGCAACCACACGATGGTCCGGTGGGTCTCGTTCTTTTCACGAAATGTGTTCAACCGGTCCAAGTCCTCGGTGGGAGTATGCCCTTCCGAGTCAAAGGGAAAATCGAGGATCAGTTTCCAATCGCCACGAGAGCGGAGCGATTCGTCCGGAAGGTTTCGCACATTCGTGAACAGAACATCACAGCTTCGGCGGCTTCCTCGCCATGAAAAACCGTGGGAAATAGACAACTCATCCTGATCGGGGATGCCGAGCGACTCAAACAGCATTCCCCGGATGCGACTTTGACGGTTGCCAGGGTTGTCGAAGACGCGAGCCGCTTCGATGATCGATTCGGTATCCACGCCTTCCAATTGCATCGCAACCGTGGGATTGGCCGGATCGCCTTCCACTCGGAGCTCACCACAAATTCCAGCCCACGTTCGCAACTTTTGGGCCACCACCTGATGTTCCCGGCCCGGAATGCGGGAACGGATCGTGCCGTGATTCAGCGCGGCCAGCCGTGTGCACGTCATGTTTTTGAGTGCGTCCACACCCTGTACCAGAGACGAGAGCAACAGACTCTTGACCAGCCGGTCGTCATTCTGGAACCGTGCCAGCCGCGCGGCGAGTTCATCGTCATCCTTGGCGCGCTGCCTGTCCACTTCCAGGTCGATTTCGTGCTGCTGTTCCAACATGGGACGCAGCTTGTTTTGGTACAGTTTCTTGGCGTTCTCAAAGTGCACTCGCATCACATCGGTGAACGCTTCATCGCCATGAGCGACCACGTCCCACAAATCGCCCAGCGGAATCACATCGCCCAACCGCAAGGTGTCGCGGCGATTGACCAGCAGTTGAAGCATGATCTTCAGGGCCGTGCGTTCCCGTTGAAGCGCACTCGACACGGCCACCAAGGCCTGGATCAAGGCCGGACTGAAGGGATACACTTGCTTGAACATCGCCCGGTCGGCTTCCCGCGTCAGCAGAACTTCCATGATTTCCTGGCGCACCTTGGCCGTCTGCTCGAAGGCCTGCTCCAGCTCCGCGCGGCAGGCGTCGTTTTTCGGTTTCAAAACCCGTTTCTGAGCGATCACGGGAAGGTTGCGATCCGCGAGCGTAATCGTGTGGAACCGGCCCTCCCAGTGGGACAGCACATCCGAGAAGTTCAAGCTTTCCACGCCGGTCACGTTCTCGCCGATCAAATCACGCAGATCTCGCTGACGAGCGACGAAACTGATAATCGGAACCGGGCGTTCCGATTTGCGGGACTCCACCAGCTTGGCGAGCTTATTGCCTTCCGTCTGCACGAAATTGAGATCCGCTGAATGGGTCGCGAGCCAGAGAATCAGTTCGTCCAGGAACAAGATCAGCCCGTCGTACCCCAAGGATTTGGCGTGCTCGCTGATGATCGCCAGCCCCTCGTCGAGGTTAACATAGGCTTCATCCTTGCCTTGTGCGATGCCGCGAAACGCCGGAAAGATGGTCTCGACCAGCTTCCCGACCAACTGGCTGCGTTCCTTGCTCTTCGGCGGCGCTGCAAGAGCCGCGTCGAAACGCGCCGCATTCCAACCTTCTAACTTGCCCCAGCCACCGCTACCCGCGCTGGATCCGCCCTTGTTAAGGTCTTCAAAAAAGGTATCATCCCCCAACCGTTCCCGCAGTTGTTTGGCGTTGTCAAAGATCTCGTCCGCCAAGTAGACGCCGGGCAGCGGCGCGTCCGGATGCCGCGATTGGACATAATCCACGTAGCCTCCGAGGATGGCCGATTCCATGTTGCGGGAACCGATCATGTGATACGGCACCAGCAGGAATTGCTTGTCTTCCACCCACCGATTGTTGTCGCACACCTGGGCCAGCTCGGGAATCGATCGCACCGCCGTATTGTGTTGAAGCAACAAATGCAGCACCGCCATGAAGTGCGATTTACCCGAACCGAAACTGCCGTGCAGATAGCACGCCTTGCTGTTGCCCGCGTCGACCGCCGACTTGATGAACCCCAACGCGTCCTCAAAACTGGCAACCAGCTGGGGCGTGACCACGTACTGTGCCAGGGTCTTTTCCGGCTCCGTCACGCCTTTCGACAGATTCAGGACGAAATCGCCCTTACGCACTCGTTCGGGCAAATCCAGGATTTCGGAGATTAGTTGGGCCATGGTGTTTCGTTTTCAGTGTTCGGGGTAGAAGCGTTAAAGGGGGGAGTTAATGCTTGTATGTTACAACCACGAATCACACGAATCACACGAAAAGAACGGCAGAATTCAGCCCGCACCGGCTTGTGTTGCACAACATCGCATTCTAAAAAACGCAAAAAACCTTCTTCCTTTCTTCCCATTCTTCCCATTCTTCCCATTCGTATCATTCGTGTCATTCGTGTCATTCGTGGTTCCCCTTCTTCGCCAGTGGAGTCCACGCCCGAATTCCTTCCAGCGTCAAGCCGAGTTCATGAGCGTCGGCTTCCAGTACGGTTTCGAACGACTGGCCCGCCGTTTCGCCAAACTCGGGATCGACTTCAGGATGCCATTGGTGGATCCAGGGCAGGAGTTGATCGAGCGCGGCAAGCAGTGGGGTGAGCCGTTTGGCGTCCCAGCCTTGCCGTTTGCGAGCGTCATAGTAGGCGACGATGGCGGTGGCCTGCTGCAAATGGTCCCATCCGGCCCACCCGACGACCAGCGACGGATCGCTCTCCGTCTCGCAGTACGGGAAGCTGACCCACCGCTCTTTGGGGACATCCAGCTTGCCGCGCAGTTGCCAATAGCCCCCTTTCCGGAAATCTTTCAAGGCGTACTTTGGTGGCACCTTGATATCGCCCACCTCCTCGC
Organism: Planctomycetota bacterium; assembly: GCA_051745935.1. Taxonomy (GTDB): domain Bacteria; phylum Planctomycetota; class Planctomycetia; order Pirellulales; family Pirellulaceae; genus JBNJEM01. Next base: position 2,412 of record JBNJEM010000011.1, on the reverse strand, counting down.
CCGCGTCTTCCCGCCGCTGCAGGTCCCACGTCATGGTTATTGGAGGCCCTAGCAACCGGGGGCTCCCGCTTCCAAAACTAGGCGAAAGGAAACCTTGCGGGTTTTGTTGTGGCTTCTTAGACTATTCGCAAGTTCTTCCGCAGAAAGCCTTTCCGACGAGGTATCCAATTTGGAATTGTCGAACAATGGCATTATTGGCAAAAAATCGATCTGATTTAGACTAGTCCCCATCTGAGTGACTCCCAAGTTCGCTGGGACGTCGCTTGGTTTGGAACCCCTAAATCACTTCACCATAATGGTGTAACCACGCAAAACCGGCTTGTTTTACAGCATTCACAACCCTTTACTTCAAAACAACTTACGGAAAGTCTTCCGGTTTTCGATGGTGTAAATTGCTAACAACTAAACGACTATTCATATTTACACAATTCCCAACGCGAAGCTCGACCTTTACCGCGAACTTTGACCGCCCCTTCACGGCGAAGTTGCTGAAGCAGGTTCGTGATAAAGTCCTGCTTTTGGTTGTCACTCAAAGCATTGGAGAGCTTCTCCCACAGCAAACTGTCGATTTCCGGCCGTTTTGCACCCCCCTGATGCTCAAGTAGCTCAAGTATCATTTTTCGACAGTATTTCTTGTCGATCCCGCGTTTTTTCAGGTAGTCCACCATCGTGTCGGTTGCCTTCGCCACATCCGCCGAGACATGGATGTTGGGGCGGCGTCCCTCGATCAGCTTCTTTGCTTTCAAAGAATGAAATTCATCCTCTCTCAGCGGAACTCGCTTTTGCACCTTGTCGAGCGCCACAACGTCCAGTAGGGACAATTTCGGCTGGCTCATCAGCATTCGTGTGTAATTAGGATCGAGAATCTGACCGATTACACAGACCTGAACCCGTCCCTCTTCGCTCAAATCGTATGTCGGCATCGGGAAGTTACGTTCGCGCTGCAACGTGAAGGCTCGTTTGATACCACTTCCAATCGTGTCAATCATGTTCAGATTGACCATCGCATTTGCCAAGAAGGGATTAGCGAAATATTCCTGCGGAGCATCGCGAGTGATCACCTCTTCCACGCTGCCGGGTATGAATTTGCCTAGATTTGTAAACAACAGCGATCCCGGCTTTTCAATAACATTGATGCGCCCACCACGTGTGTAGTCCTGATGGGCAATACAATTGTGCAACGTCTCTCGAAGAACCCACGGGTCATATTGGCTGACTTCGACGGGAAACAATGTGCCGTCGGGCAGATGTCGAATCGTCAGGTTGCGAACTCGCGCAAAAAGATTGCCAACTGCCGAAATAAACGGCGGTTCGAAGTGTTCGTAATCCTGTTCCAAACCTTCACGGTCCTTCAGAATCCAGCTGATTTGCGCAACGCTCGGTGAAAGATGATGAGTTGCCTCGGGACGACCGAGGAGCACAATTGACGCTCGAGTGAGCTTACCGTTTACGCATACCTTCGCCTTATTCAAAAACGTCTCGTCATCCCACTCCCAAACCTCCTTTACCAGTTGCTGTTTCTTTGGATCATTTGAATGCTTATTTGCATACTCAGTTCGAGCAACCGTTACAGCTTCGGGGTCAAGGTCGTCAAGAGTTGCAGATTCGCAAATCTCCGCAGACCAATCCACTGCTGGACCAGAAACGATCTCCCAAAGTCGTCTTTCTCGTTCTGGGTGTTCACTGAGTGGTTTCTTATGGCTTCCCACACGCACGAAACGTCGCCCAGAAAACGCTACTGGCGCAGTATTGGCAGCTTGAACCTCGAACATGACCATTCGATGCCCGGATGCCTGAAATTCGAAGATACGAAAGTCTACCTTGGGAGCCAATAAATTATTCAGCCATGGTTCCAAATCTTCGTTCCCTCTTCCTTTTTGAATCCTTGGCTGAAAGGTTGTTCCAATAATCTGGTGCGTTTCGTCTTCGATCCCCCACACTATGTAGCCAAACGCTTGGTTTCCCAACGCAGCAGCATTTGCGATCGCCGACAAATACTCGCCAATCATGCATGGATCTGAATTATTGAGTTTAAACTCAGCCCATTCTGTTTCCGCTGGTAATTCAAGAAGCTCATTGAGTTTGGCGCAAAGCTGGTCCTCGTTCATTTGTCACCTTCCCCTACGCGTTCTCCCCTTTATCCGCTGCAACGGCTCCCACGCGCGGATTTGTTCCAGCGTGAGGCCGAGTTCATGAGCGTCGGCTTCGAGTACGGTTTCGAACGACTGGCCCGCCGTTTCGCCAAACTCGGGATCGACTTCAGGGTGCCATTGGTGGATCCAGGGCAGGAGTTGATCGAGCGCGGCGAGCAGCGGGGTGAGCCGTTTGGCGTCCCAGCCTTGCCGTTTGCGAGCGTCATAGTAGGCGACGATGGCGGTGGCCTGCTGCAAATGGTCCCATCCGGCCCACCCG
>JBNJEM010000010.1:0-31943 GCA_051745935.1 Planctomycetota bacterium | reverse complement strand
GAAAACGTGGGACTGATCCTGGGCGTGACGCCCCGCATCAGCCCGGATGGCAGGGTAGCGATGGAAATCGACGCCGAGAAGTCCAAGGTCGGTCCGGAAGAAGAAGGTATTCCCGTCGGGACCTCGCCCGAAGGGACCGTGATTCGCTCACCACGCGTCGATACCATTACCGCCCAGGCCACGGTGAGCGTGGCCGATGGGGAAACCGTCGTGCTGGGCGGCCTGATTTCCACCGAGGAGGAGTCGGTGGAACGGCGAGCTCCCTATCTGGCCGACATTCCCGTGCTGGGCCACCTGTTCCGCTACGATTGGAGTGACGACGCGCGGTCGGAGATGCTGATTATCCTGACCCCTCGAGTCATTCAAAACCCGGAGGATGCCGAGGCCATGAAGCAGGCCGAATTCGCTCGCATGAACTGGTGCGCGGCCGACGTGTACGAATTGTACGGCGATATTGGAATGGACTTTCAACCAAATTTGAGTGTGCCGCGGGATGGCAGCGACACGGAAATCATCTATCCCCACATGAGTCCACGCGGCGAACCACTGCCAACGCCGTCCCAACCCGACTCCCGGACGGCCCCCCCCGATCAACGCCAGGGAACACCGCCCGCGGAGTCATCCGGCACGGCTCCGCCAGAGAGCCTGATGCCCATCGTGCCACCGACGCCGCCGCCGGAAGTCGAGCCATCGGAAGGGAGCCAGCCGGGACAGTCGTCTGGCTTCCACTGGCCGCAGCTGGACCCCACCCCATCCAATCTCCCGCTCCCCTCTCTCAACCAAGCCGTGGCGCGACAACCTCCGACCCCACGATACTCCCACCCGCCGACGGCCCAACAAACAGCTCCCGCCAACTACCAGCCAAATCGTCAGGGGGCATACTAACGACCCACCGGCTCCACGATGACGGAACATAAACTCCCGATGTGCCAGCGACATGTCACTTTACTGCTTGATAATCACCCTTGGCGATATCTCTGCCGCCGCGCCCTCGCGGGCGGGGCGAGCAAGACGCCGATGGCGGCGCACGGACGAAGTCGTGCCAGAACAGGGGACGCGAGGATGCAAAGCCACACGAACGGTCCGCGTTGTTTGCCCGGATTGTTAACCTTGTCAGTCTTATACCGCTGCTGGGCAGCCGTGACACAATCCGTAAACGGCCATAAGGCACGCCGTTCTGGTCGTTCGTGCCGCAAGTGGCACCGCGCATTTGTGTCGTGTTTGATGGGGTGGAGTATACTCGGACTAGCCGGTTGCGCGCCGCTCGAGCTGACCGAAGTCAAAATGCCCGCGTTTCCGTGGGACGAAACCCACGAGGAACCGATCCCTCCGGAACGGATCGTCGGTTTCTGGTCCGACACGGTCATGTACCAGCAGGGCAAGCCCGCCGTGCGCGGGTTTGGCGGCCGCGTTTACTTCTACGGCCCGGAGGAAGCGCAACCGATCAAAGTGGATGGCGCACTGGTCGTCTATGCCTTTGACGCGGATCAAAGTAATCCCACGAGACAAACGCCGGAAAAGAAGTTCATTTTCCCCGCCGAACAGCTCTCGGAACACTTGAGCCAATCGCAGATGGGGCCCGCTTACAGTGTCTGGCTCCCCTGGGACCGCGTGGACGGCCCCACCCGCAATATCAGCCTGGTCGTGCGATACGAGGGACTTGACGGCACGGTCGTGATCGCCGACCCCGTCTCCAAACTCTTGCCCGGTTCCCACGAACCCCAAGTACAGCACGCTCATGAAGCACGGACGAGCGGGTCGAATTCCGTGCGGCCGGCGAACCACGCGGAAGAGACAAAAGCCCCGAGCCCCGATCTTGAGCACGCCGAACCAGAGCCAAAACCACAAGCCCCCAGCCCGCCGCGGCAAAGCCACTCCAACAATGTCCTCGGGGAATCGATAAACTTGCCCCCCAGTTTTGTACGGCGGTTACAAGAGCCTCAGTCGCGGCCAGCCGCTAAGGCGTCCCGGACGCAGCCGATACCGACTCCCACCTGGAAGTCTCCGATCCCTCACTCTCCGCCTCGCTCAACGTCACCCACCGCTGCTGGTTTTCCGGGCGATCCCGCCAGGCCTGCAGCGAACCAGGCCCCGGCTCCAGCTCAGGATTCACCGACACCTCGTTCCGAATCGACGAAATCCCAGGCTCAAACGATAGTAAGACCGCTGCGAGGTCGCGGGCACGTGCGGAAGGCACCTCACCCCGCAGGATGGCAGTCCGGCCTTCCACCGACACCGAGAGCCGGCTGGAGCCGGGCATCCGGGACGAGCGGGCCAGCGTCCTCAACGCGTTGGATTCCACAGAATCACTTGCCCCCATCAGCACCTCCCGAGACTCCCCAGTGAGCTCGATGCGCGGATAATACATCTGGTTCCCAGTGGGCCCGGTCGGAGACAACGGCCGATTGATGGACTGCGAGCGATCAATGCGACGTCGAATGCCATCGATCGACGAGCGTGACGGCGCATCAATGCTTCCCTGCACGATACCAATATACCGTTCCAAGTCGTCCAGCTGGCGTCCCACGAAGTCATGCCGGCGCCGATTGTCCCGCATGAATCGCTCGTCACCCTCCAGCGTCCCCACGCTTTCCTGGTCCTCCAACGACCGGCCAATTTGAGGCCGCCGATTGGATCGCTGAGCACGGGCACCATCACACAGCACCACGGCGACGACTAAACCGCCAACGATCACCGACAATGCATACCGTAACATGATCAGTCTACCCTCTCTTCTCTTACCAAGGATTCGTCAAACCTTCGGAATTATCGCGATGGCTTCGAGTTCGCACAGCAAATCGGGACGGCATACCCCCGCTTCCACGATCGTATTGGGCACGCCATCCAATCCCCACTTCCGCGCGATGGCCTGGAAGGTGGAGAAGTAATCCGCGTGCTTCAAGTACGTAATCACCTGCACCATGTTGGCAAAGGTGCTGTTGTGCGGCTGTAACAGTTCACGCACATTCAACAGCATCCGTTCAATTTGCTTGGGAACGTCGTTGACATGGACCGTATCCCCCTTCTCGTCCACGCTGGCCGTTCCCGATATAAACAGAACGGTTTTTTCCGGAAGCGAGACCTTCATGCCACGTGAAAATGCCGAGCCATACTCGTCCGCTTCATTCAACGTCGGCGTGTGCATGACCTCGATGTCCGCCCCGTCCGGGTTCAGCAGCGCGTACAGGTCGAAGCTGCATCTTGCCTCGGGCGGATATAACCCCGCCCGGATCCCCGTGCTCGCCGGCAATCGCTGGATGTCGTGCCGCGAGAAAAACGCGTTCCGCGACAAGTTGAATTTCGCATAATCGCGATCAATCTCATCCAAATAACACCACGTGCGCAACACGTGCTTGAAATCCGCCGCATGATCCGCCAATATCGGAATCGATTTGGCAAACATCCAGTCCGATTCCTCGCGAAAATCGCTCGCGAATGTCTCGTCCGCCCGGGCCCCATTGATGTTGCACGCATACAGATGCCGATGGTCCCCGATCCGCACCACTTTCCTGGTCGTTCGAGGTTCAACCTCCGCCAGCGATTCAATCCTGACGTTTCCATTCTCCGAAGGAGCAACCGCCTGCAGCTGGAACTCGAACGCCTGGCCGCGGACACACGGCGGCTGATGCACGTAACTGGCTGCCGGCAAGTCGCTGCCGGTCATCCCGGCCGCCCCATAGGCTTCCGACCGGAGTTCCCGCAGGGTCTCAAAGTCCGCTTCGATGTCCCGAAAGAACACTCGCTCCAAAATGACATCACCAAGCTCGAACCTCGCTTCTTCCAAAAGCCGCGGTAGACAGCCGTAGAACTTCAACGCTTGTTCGCGAGCCGTTCCGTTCTCGATCGTTGGTGCGCAGCGAATGAATGCCTCACGGGACTGTGACGTAGTAACGACGACCACCTCACCGTTGCATAGACCGTCGCTTCGCCTGCAACGTAAGCACTCTCGCTTTGGTGTCAACAATGACGCCATCAGTACCTCCATATAGAAGATTCGGGGGTGTACCGGGATCAAAAAGATCGTGGTGAAGCGTCGTTCCCATCCCGATATCCCGCGACACGGACCCGCACCGCGCAACTTCTAGTATGGCTTCAACATTGCTCCACGTCGACCTGCTCCATGCCGCTGTTTGTGGGGTTCTCCTCGTTGAAAAGCTCTCCTGCTCGCCATCCGATCCTGCGTGAAACAGACTCGCGGCGGACAACTCCCATTGCACCCATTGCAAGACGTCCATGGTCGCACTCATGCTCGTGACCAAGGTAAACCAACCGTGGCAATCCTGCCGATCAGGGAAAAAAGGCTGCCCAGCGAGTCGTGCCGCCAGCTACCCATGTGGCCTTCCGACCGCGTCCCAGCCGTCTTGTTCATCCGCCAAAGCCCGCCAAACAGCACACAGCCCCACGCCGCCCACCCCCCTCAAGTAAACTTCTCGCTCACCATCACCGAAACGTGAAACACACTCGATTCCCCCCCCAGACGTTCAAGGGGGTCTGTTACGTGCTGTTACGTGTTGTCAACCACCCACCACATGGCATGATTTCAAGCCCCACGGACCGCGCGTCAACCCGTCACGCCTCAAGCTTCGCTCAGATCCGCCCTTTGCTGCTTGGGCGCCGTGGCAAGGGGAGGAATGGCAAGCACATACAGGGGAGGCTAGGCGGGTACTATTGGGTGTTCCACCGACCGGAGCCCGAAGCCGCGACAAACCACCTGTCACCCTCACATCACTCCAATCGTCTTCCTTCAACCTATCACGGTTTGCACGTGGCGTAAAGGAGTGTCACGCCACTATCAGACCACCAGCGTTCCCTGGGATTTCACGCCCAGGCCAAGATACGGCCCGCCGTCAACGGGCAGAGTGCAAACTGGCGGCGTCGGGTGCGTTTCGCGAACGAACGAGCGAACCTTACCGAGATTCACATGTTGGATCTGAGTAGCCTAGCCGAGATGGGAAAGCTGCGTTGTCGCGAAATACCAATCCGTTAATGGCCTGGATCACGCGAAATATACCCGCTCGCCAGGGCTCGCTAGGGTCATGGGGCATGGCTCGGCGAGCGCAACATGAGCTGCGACAAATACTTATCGGCAGCCGGCTCCGTCGCGTACCTGCCCGCCTTGGTCAGCCTGCCAAATCCGGCCGCTGGTGGTCTCCAACGCCGTGAGCCACCCGTTGGCGAAACATCCCGTGTCGATGCAAATTAAATGGCCCAGGTTCAGGACATCCCCTTCAATCTGAGGCGTATGTCCCACAACCGCGATCTTTCCGGAATGATGGCGGGGAGGCAGCATGGAAGACATGTGCATCCAAAAGAGTACCTGCCCGGGCTGCTGGGCCAAGTCCACATCCGCCACGTAATTGGCATGCATGAAAATGTGCGTGTCGTTTTCGTGGAAGTGGCGACAATTCGCCAAGAACTCACGGTGCTCGCTGGTAATCCGAGATAGTTCCCCTTGGTAACTGGCCAGCGTTTCCGCGCCGCCGTACTGTTGCCACATCATGAGGTCGAAGTCCCCGTTGAGCACGGACAGCATCATCAGTTCATGATTACCCATCAGCGGGACCAAGTGGCAGCGCTGTTGAAGTTCAAGCAATTGGTCCAGCACGCCCCGACTGTTCGGCCCTCGATCCACACAGTCGCCAAGCGTCACGACCGTGTCCTCGGCGCTGGGAGAAACCGCCGCCAGCAGCGCGCGCAACGCCTCCGAACATCCGTGAATATCGCCAATGGCAATGGTTCGACCCATATATCGACAGCCTAAGCTGATAAAAACTGGTCGGTGGGCGATGACTGTGTTCCATGCCCTTTTGTTCCGCTAGCAGCACGATTGAAAACGAGCCCCTCACCGGCTGGAATCGATGGGGCCGGGGCTTCGCCTGGGCCTACTCCCCCACCTCTCGAGCTTTAACCCGCTGGCAGGGGCGTTTGTAGAGCAGTGACGCTGGCTATTGCAAATTCGCATTTCGCAATCCGACGCCACCCTGTTCTCCATGAGGCGAGCGTCCGCAAGCCAGCGGCCCGCCCCAATCTCAGCTCCGAGGAACAAAACAGGAAAAAAGCCTCCACGCCAGTCATCGAATTCTTGTCGCGCCATCCAGCCCCCAAACAAGGTTTGCGCCCTCCGCTCCCAACAGTCCCTGGATGAAAGCAAACCAGAGTGGTTTTGTGATGGCATGTTAGTTCATGGAAGGATCGTCGGGCATCTGCTCCCGTCGGATTCCAGGGGAAAGGATATCCAGGCCGATACGGCGCGCAATCCGGTTCCACAACGTCTCGTAGTCGGAAAACACATCTTCGTGAGTGGCGGGTTCGGTTAGCCACCCACCGGCTTCCAGCTCGCCGTTGAGCTGGCCGGGCCCCCAGCCGGAATACCCCGAAAACAATCTGAAGGAATCTGGCGATTGACAAACAATCCGCGTGATCGCTTCCTTCGCCGTACTGAAATAAATTCCTGTCGCAATTTCCAATTCAGCCACCGAGATATCCGAATGGACGGCAATCAGCGGCCCAGGGACTGGCCCCCCTAGGTGGATCGGAACGTCGAGCTCGCAAGACGCTTCCGCAGCCAGTTCCGGTGCCTCGGCAGCCGTATGACTGGTGGGACGATTCATCACCACCCCAAAGGCCCCCTCATCGTCGTGCTGCACCATCAACACCACGCTACGAAAGAAATTTGCGTCCCCCAAGTGAGGGGAAGCAACCAGAAAGTGTCCTTTAAGTGATTTCATAGCGATCAACCCGTGGGCAGATTCTCGTTCCACCGAACTGGTAGATTACCGCCTCTCGCGTCCCGCCACCGTATCCAACCAACGGATCCCGGCGGGCCAGGACCACTACTTCATGTTATCGTATACGCGTCCGAATCAAAAGCGATCGCCCGTAAATGACCGAGCGTCATTTGGCAAGAATCGCTCGCGGCGAAGCGCAACGCACGAAATCCCAATGCCGAAGTCATCCTGCCGCGGCTCGCCACCCGCGCCCGTGACGATCATCAGCGGTGCTCCAGATGCCACAATAGGCCCACCGAGGGTAGGACGGCCCCACGGACGAGGAACGAGGTCGGCGGATATTCCGCGTTCTCCCGCTGCTTCCCCGTCCCCCCTTCAATCGCGTCCGTGCCGGTCACCCAGCTCGTCCCCTTGGTCCTGTCGGTCCCGTTTCGTCTGGGTTCAACGCACCCAGCAGGGGGCAAGGCGCAACAAAACAGAGCGCACGGGCTTGAAGTTTGTCCTCACCCCAGCGCAATGGACTGGCTACCGCCCCCAGTTCTCTCGCCACACACATCCAGCCCACGACCACCCAACGCCGAAGGCCACCAGCATGCTCAGCACACCCGGCCGCAGCTTGCCCGAGGAACGCATGTGATCAATAACGATTGGAATTGTCGAGGAGACCGTATTCCCACACTCCCCCAGTACAATCGGCGCCTGCTGCTCGTCCAGGTGAAGCCGTTCGTACAGGTACTCCATCATCTTCCGGGTGGCCTGATGCATGAGGTAGTACTGGATGTCATCCCGGCGCAATTGAGTCGTCTCGAGGATTTCCGCGATCACTTGCGGCACCGCCTCCACCGAAAACGTAATCAGTTCCGGCCCGTCCATGTAAAGGCTACTTTTCCACCGTTGGCGGTGTCGGGGCTTGTGCGCGTCCTCGGGAGGGCGCGCGCCGCCCGTGGCGACCAAGAGGGTGTCCGCCCCCTTGCCGTCCGTGCCATAGCGGTACCCGGTGAGCGTGGGCTCGTCCGCGGCATCCACGAGTGTTGCCGTGGCGGCATCGCCGAAGATCGTCCGAAGGCTCCGGTCCTCCGGATGAATGAACTTCGTATAAGTCTCCGCGGTAATGAGCAGTACTCGCCTCACCGACCCCGTGCGAATCAACCCGTCGGCCATCGCGAGCCCGTACACGTACCCTGAACAGCCCAGGTTAAAATCCAACGCTCCACAGGTGGTTGGCAACCCCAGTCGATCTTGCATCAAACAGGCCGTGGTGGGCAACGGATAGTCAGGGGTTTGCGTACACAGGAGCAGAAAGTCAATCGTTCCGGGATCGACGGCATGCTGATCGAAGAGCTTTTGAGCCGCTCGCACGCCCAAGTCCGACGAACATTCACCCGGTGCCGCCACGTACCGCTGAGCAATGCCCGTCTTTTCATAGATCAGGTCCATATCCCAATGGGGAAACATCGCTTGAAGCTCATCGTTCGTTTCCGCTCGTTCGGGATAATGGACGGCAACAGGGCCAATGGCGGCATATTTCACGATTCACCCCTCTTGGGGAGATTCGGCAGCTGGGCTCCCCACGCCAGAAGCCGCGTGTGACATGATTTCCGGTGACCGTTTAGCCGATGGGGGACGTCGGGCTTTCCAGCCTGGCAGCCGGGAATCCAGAAAAACCCAGCAACGCGTCTCCAATCGGCGGCGTCAGCGTGGAAAGACTGGCATCGTTCGCCGCCAATCGGCTAAACCGTTGCCGTTTCCACGGTTCTCCGCCGCCAATCCATGATGGCACACGATACACACAGCATCGGCATGGGTCAATTGGCCATTGACTCGCCCCCATGCCCCGCGTCATGCCGCTTTGCGCTGGCCCCCGCTGGAGTGGGCGAGCCGCCGCACCGCCTGACCATCAAGCGACTCATACCGATCAGGTTGCCCATTCTGGCCCGGTCGCTTCACGAGAACCACCGAGCGTTCATGGAGCATCCTCGGCACGTAAAACCAGGCACGGTCCATGGCCGGGCCCAATTGGTCTGCTTGGATGACCAGCAGATCGGAATTGAGCAGGGAATTGGCGTGGCGAGCTAGGGCCTCGAAGGGGTCTCCCGGAATGAGCCGCGTGTGAACGGACAGCGAATGCAGCATCTGGTGCGCCCGTTTGAGGGACAAGCCACTGCTGTTGCCCGTTCGGAGCTCAAAAAGGTCGATCCCCGTGAAGCGAACGCGAGACCGGCTCGTGTAATGCTGGGCAAGCTGGATCATGTTGCGGGCCAGCTGGCCATCTCCCAGTCCAATGGCAACGAGATGGCCAGCCTGGGTTGTCCTAATCGTGCGAAAGACAGTCCGGTCCGCGATAGGCTTTGCAAAATGGGTAAAATACAATTGCTTGAATAGACTGGCTGCGCTCAACGATGCATTCCTTTGTAATCAGCGGATGGATACACTTCGTCCCACCGGAAACGACATCCATGACCGACGCGTTTCCGACGTAAACGACCGGGCGCGAGACTTGGCGTGCCTCGCAAATCGCGTCACAGTGGCCTAGCAGCAAGAAAACGGGCAGCGGTGTGACAGCTGGTAACAAAACCTGGCTCCCGCGCGCAATATCGTGACTGTGGCGCTAGGGAAACCCGTTTCGCCAGGGGTTCTTACTTTGCCGCGGAACTACCCGCTTTCCTACTCTCGTTTCGGCGATCGGGGACCGGCAAGAACAGAAAAACTGGGACAGGCCGCGCATCTTATTCGTCGCCCCAGCGGACGGATGTTACGGCTCGTCTCTTGGCAACACGACAACGGGCGACAACACCTCCGTTCCACTTCCAAAACGCCCTGGATGTACGGGAGATGTGCATTGTTTTGTTATGGGGGCTCAGTCGACGTGGTAGTAGTCTCGATACCATGCGACAAAACGCTCAATACCGTCTTCGATCGGCGTCGCGGGGTGGAAGCCGACGTCCCGAATCAGGTCGTCGACATCCGCGTAAGTCGCCGGGACGTCTCCCGGCTGCATCGGCATCAGGTTTTTCTCCGCCGGCACCCCTAGCGACTTTTCCAGCACGGCAATGAAATGCTCGAGCTCAACCGGAGCATTATTGCCAATGTTGTAGATCCTGTACGGGGCTCGGCTGGTCCCCGGATCCGGGGACTGGCCCGACCAGGATTCATTGGGCTGCGGCACCCGGTCGGTCACCCGCGCCACGCCCTCCACGATATCATCGATGTAGGTGAAGTCGCGACGCATCTTGCCGTAGTTGAAAACGTTGATTGGTTGGCCGGTCAAAATGGCTTTGGTAAACAGAAACAGCGCCATATCGGGACGTCCCCACGGTCCGTAGACGGTAAAGAAGCGCAGCCCCGTGGTTGGCAACCGGTAAAGATGGCTATAGGTATGCGCCATGAGCTCGTTGGCCTTCTTCGTCGCCGCATACAAACTCACCGGATGATCCACGTTGTGGTGGATCGAAAACGGCATCTGGGTGTTGGCGCCATACACGCTGCTGGAAGAGGCGTAAACCAGGTGCTGGACGTCGCAATGCCGGCACCCTTCCAGCACGTTCATGAAACCCACCACGTTGCTATCCACGTACGCGTGCGGGTTTTGCAGCGAGTACCGGACGCCGGCCTGGGCGGCCAAATTCACGACTTTGTCGAATTGATGCTTTTGGAAAAGCCGGGCGATACCGCTTCGATCCGCCAGTTCCATTCGCTCGAATTCGAACCGATCATGGCCCGTCAGTTGAGCCAAACGGTCCCTCTTCAGCTGGACGTCATAGTAGTCGTTGAGATTATCTAGCCCAACGACCGTGTCGCCTCGAGCCAGGAGCTTCGTGGTCAAATGAAAGCCGATAAAACCAGCAGTACCGGTGACGAGTATTTTTGCCATGAATGACCATTTCTTTCCACGAAAACAGCATACCCCGCACAATGAACCACGGGGCACGCATCCCTTATACATTAACTAACGGTTGAAGCAGCTGTAGTTTTTGCCCGGGGAACTTTTTCGATCCCGGAGATCCAACAACCCTGATGCCGTGCTAGTACATACACTATAGTAGTATGAAACGCCAGTCGTCGATTATCGAGCCGTAAAAGGTACCCTGTGTGTCAGCGTTCCAAGGGGCCGTAACGCCAGGCTCGGCGGGCTGGTGCCCCGGTACCCGCCCCAACGGCCTGACGCCTCCAATTGGCGGGGGCATCTCCCCCACTGGGCGCCGACCTCAACCGGTCCACCCTTCAAAACAGAACCCGACAGAGGAAACAAGGCATGAGTACCGCAGTGCAAACGAGACATCCGTTAATGGCCGCCATTCAGGATAAAACCGCCGTGGTGGGGGTCATGGGATTAGGCTACGTCGGTTTGCCACTGATCCAGGCATTCATCGGAGCCGGTTACAAGGCGATGGGCTTCGATGTTGACCAAGCGAAAGTCGATGTGTTGTTGCAGGGAAAGAGCTACATTGGACACATTTCGGGCGATTGGATTGCAAACTGCATTGAGCGGGAAGAGTTCATTCCCACGGCTGATATGTCCCGTCTAGCCGAGGCCGATGTCATCCTGATCTGCGTGCCAACGCCGTTGACCGACAGCCGAGACCCGGACCTGAGTTATGTGGAAAATACGACGCGGATGGCGGCGAAAACGCTGCGGCCCGGACAACTCGTGGTCCTCGAAAGCACGACCTATCCCGGTACCACTCGCGAAGTAATGTTGCCAATCCTCAAGGAATCTGGCCTGGAGGTCGGAGACGACTTTTTTCTAGCGTACAGTCCGGAACGTGAAGATCCGGGAAACATTGATTTTTCGGCAAGCGGCATTCCCAAGGTGGTGGGCGGCATCGATCCACTGAGCCTGGACCTGGCGAATGCACTCTATTCGGAAGCCGTGGTCAATACGGTGAGCGTATCCTCCTGTGAAGTCGCCGAAGCCTGCAAGATCCTGGAAAACACCTACCGCTCCGTCAACATTGCCATGGTCAATGAGCTAAAGGTCCTCTTCGACCGCATTGGTATCGACGTGTGGGAAGTCATTGAAGCCGCCAAGACCAAGCCGTTCGGGTTCCAGGCCTTCTATCCCGGCCCCGGCCTGGGCGGACACTGCATCCCCATCGATCCGTTCTATCTGAGCTGGGTGGCGCGCAAACACGAGATGCCCACTCGGTTCATCGAACTGGCCGGAGAAATCAACACGTCCATGCCAAAATACGTGGTTACCCGAGTGATGGAAGCGTTGAACTGCGCGGGGAAAGCCCTGCGAGGAAGCAAGATCGGGGTCTTGGGCGTTGCGTACAAAAAGGACGTGGATGATCCTCGCGAAAGCCCCTCGTTCAAATTGATGGAACTCCTTCAAGCGGGTGGAGCGGTGTTGAGCTACAACGATCCCCACATTGCCACGCTCCCGTCCATGCGGCACTACGAGGTGCCCCGGTTGGCCAGTGAACCGCTGACCCCCGAATATCTGGCCTCGCTGGATGCCGTACTGATCGCGACCGACCATTCGGCCTACGATTGGGATGCCATCGTTCGCTACGCCCCCTTGGTCATCGACACCCGCAACGCCACGGTCAACGTGACCGAGCGACGAGAGAAGATCTGGAAGGCTTGAGGACCGGACCGGGCAGCGGGGACCGGGCCCGATGAAACCCCGGAAATCCGCCAGATTGCAGAAACCAGGGTTTCAGCATGGAGTTGTCCAGCGCACGGCGGCTTGCGCGCTGCACGGGACCCGTTTCAAGCCGTTCTTGCCCCGAATGGCCCGTGCTTCGGAGGGCTAAAGTGTTGCAAGGAAAAAAGCCGCGCGGGCTTCTTTCCCGCCTGAGCGATGGCTTGTTGGTTCCCAAGCCTGGATGTTATACTCAAGAGTTCGGAGATTTGGCTGGCTGGACGAGATGGGTCCAGTGAAAAGATGAGGGAACCGCCTCGCGGAACCGGAAAGGGACGTAGCCTGGCGGCCCCCTTTTCGCGTTGCGTGAGAACGAGCCGCAACGCCCTTCCCTATGAGGGGAAGCCTCTCCCCTCTGCGGTTCGAGAGAAGCAAGCCGCGTGGCGCCAAGCAGCGGTTTGCGGAATATCACGCCCCTTCTTCCCACTTGCCAAGTCTCGTCCACCGTCTAGCATTCAACACCCGCGGTTGATCGCGCACGCCGTCGACCCTGGACCGAAATGTCTGTGTACTCTGCGTGGGGGGCTGCATGGCGAGTGGGGGGAGGGGGTGGGCCAACTGTTGGATCGCGGCCGGTTGAAATCCACGGCGCGGGGACCATGCTGCTTGAAGAGGGCGGCCGGTGTCGACGGTTTATGCGTGCAAGGAATCAATCGAAGCTTTCCCTCCGGTTGTGGTATGAGTGCAAGGCGCAGTCAACCCGTGGGGCCATGGAAGGACGCACAGGAGGATGAAAGGAACCGATGGCAGACAATCACAAATCAATGCGGTTGGGGCACAAATCAATGCAGTTGGGGCCGGGCGACGAAACGTTGGACGTGGCCATTTCCAGCGTCTCCGGCGATCCGTTTCCGTCCGATTCGGGGACTTATCCCCAACGCAACCAATACATCCAACTGATTGAAGGGTCGGGGGGCGACCTGACAGGAGAGACGTGCGTTCTGCTGCAATCTCGGCTACGCGTGTCAGCCTTTGTATTGGCTCTCGGATTTGGGGTCTTCCTAATCTGGCGGGGGCTGGCGGGTCTATTTGAAGTCGCCGCTTTTTCCCTGGATGCGACGTTCCTGGGCCAGCTGCTCGTCTTTCTCATCCTAGTGGCTTGTGGACTCTGGTGTTGCCGTGCCTGTCCAGGGGGCAGTGGCCCGCTCCGTTTCCTGGAGCTGTTGATTTTTGGCTTACCCGCCATTTTTCTTTTCGGCCTCTATTTTAACATGATGCGGGAATGTGCCACCGAGGACCAGATGCTGATCCGTCCCGACGCGCCGTGGCTCGTTTTGATGTATCTGTATGCCATGTTTATTCCCAATACATGGCGGCGAGCGGCTGTCGTGATTGGGGCCATGGCCTTGTCTCCGATCGCGATCACGGCCGTTCTTTGGTCGACCGATCAAATCTGCGCGCAACTCATTTCGGCCGAGCTCTGGCGGATCATCTCCATGTTGCTCATCCTGTTGATCAGCGGAGTCGCATCGGTCCTTGGCGTTCACACGATCAATACGTTGCGGGTGGAGGCCTTCCAAGCCAAGCAGTTGGGCCAGTATCGATTGGGCCAACGACTGGGCGCCGGCGGGATGGGAGAAGTCTATTTGGCCGAGCATCAGTTGATGAAGCGGCCCGTGGCGATCAAATTGATTCGGCCCGAACAAGCGGGCGATCCCCGTATCTTCGCTCGCTTTGAACGCGAAGTTCGCGCCACCGCACAGTTGTCGCATTGGAACAATATTGACATATTTGACTATGGGCGTACCGCTGACGGAACATTCTATTACGTGATGGAGTATCTTCCCGGTTTGTCATTGGCCGATTTGGTCACTCGCCACGGCCCTCTGCCGCCTGGCCGAGCCATCTACTTGCTGCGTCAAACCTGCGAAGCATTATCGGAAGCGCACGCCCGCGGATTGATTCACCGAGACATTAAACCGGCCAACATTTTTGCCGCCGAGCGCGGACACAAGTATGATGTGGCTAAGTTGCTCGACTTCGGCATGGTCAAGCCACTCGGTGGCGTCGACTCGTCACATCTGACTCACGACGGGTCCATTACCGGGTCGCCGCTGTTCATGTCTCCCGAACAAGCGACCGGCGATTCGGAGCCGGATGAGCGAAGTGACATCTATTCCATGGGCGTGGTGGCGTACTACCTGTTGACCGGGAAAACCCCCTTTGATGGAAATCAACCCATTAAGATCCTGGTGGCGCACGCCCAACGAAAGCCTAAGCAGCCAAGCCTGATCCGACCGGGTCTGCCTCAAGATCTGGAAGCGGTCGTCTTGCGTTGCTTGGCGAAATCGCCGGCCGATCGGTATGACTCGGCGATGCAACTCGCCGAGGCGTTGGACGCCTGCGTGGACGCCGATCAATGGTCCGCGGCCATCGCTGCTGATTGGTGGCAGGGCCTCGAGACCAAGAAGCTGGAAACCGAAATGAATTGCAATACCGCGTGATACCCGTTTTCCAACCAACAAGCCTCTCCAGCGGCACGCCTTGGCGATCCCGGCAAGCGTCTACTATACTACGCCTTGAAAGGACGCTTTGAACGATTCGATGTTACCGATTGGGCATTCAAGCGTGGATTATACTTCAGGCGGTCGAATTTGTCCCGGTGGAAAGCGGCTCGACGCAAGCCGTCCTCCCGTTGGTCGGACTCGTGGCGGACAAAGGCGTTCGCGACCGGTATATTCACCGTGACGCCGAACCCCGGCGAATGCCCGGTCAGCCGAAACGCGGCGGCGGGGGCCGCAACGTGTATCCACGAAACGGCAACCGTTCACGGTGAAGAGACTGATATCCTCAGACGTTCGCGGTTCCGTTGCACATTTTGAAGGAAGGCTTTTCAAGGTGCAAATGCCACGGGCTGGTCCCGTGGTTCGTTACGTTCCACGCTACCGACGACGAGCAGGGGTGTGTCCGCGCGGTTTGTAGCGGCGAGCGTGAACCACCACGGGACCAGCCCGTGGCATCCATGCGGGCTCCCGTGTCCAAGCGGTGTAGCGGCACTCGTGAACGTTTGCACGAAAAGCTGTACGAAAAAAGATTACGACAAGACAACTCACGCGTGTGAATATCTTTCGCTCAAATCTTCACCCGCATCCCCACACAGGCGGCAGGAATGGCATCGACATCTCATACGGCTCGCACGATGTTCCAGAAGATTTGGGACAGCCACGTGGTCCACGCCGAACCGGGCCAACAAGCGATTCTCTATATTGATCTGCAACTGGTGCACGAAGTGACGAGTCCCCAGGCCTTTGAAGGTCTGCGGCTGGCGGGCCGATCGGTCCGCCAACCGAGCTTGACCATCGCAACGCCCGACCATAACGTACCGACGACGGATCGCGATCAACCCATCGCCGATTTGGTCTCGCGCCGGCAGGTTGACACACTGCGGCAAAACTGTGAACAGTTTGGCGTTCCGTTTTACGACTTGAATGCCCCGCGGCAGGGCATCGTTCACGTGATCGGTCCCGAATTGGGTTATACGCAGCCGGGCATGACAATCGTGTGCGGCGATAGCCATACAGCCACCCATGGTGCCTTTGGTGCCTTGGCGTTTGGCATCGGGACCAGTGAAGTGGAACATGTACTCGCGACGCAGACTCTCTTGCAGTCCAAGCCTCGCACGATGGAATTGCGCGTCGACGGTCAGCTGCCCCATGGCACGACGGCCAAGGATTTGATCCTCTACCTGATCGGCCGGTTGAGCACGCATGGCGGCACCGGGTACGCGTTGGAGTATACGGGCAGCGCCATTCGGTCGCTCAGTATGGAAGGGCGAATGACGGTCTGCAACATGTCCATTGAAGCCGGTGCCCGGGCCGGCATGATTGCTCCTGACCCAGTGACGTATGATTATCTCCGCCGCTGCCCCCGCGCGCCGACTCACTTCGACGCCGCCGTGAAGCGATGGGAGCAATTGCCAAGTGACGATGGCGCGCCATATGATGCGGTCCACGCGTTCGACGCGGCCGACATCGCGCCCCAGGTAACCTGGGGAACCAACCCGGGGCAGGTGGTGTCCGTCACCGATCGCGTGCCCGATCCCGCCGACCACCAGGACGAAACGGAGCAACAATCGGCCGCTCGGGCCCTGGAGTATATGGGGCTGCGGCCGGGCATGGCCATGACCGACATTAAACTGGACCGCGTCTTCATCGGGTCGTGTACCAATGGGCGGCTCGAGGACCTGCGGGCGGCGGCGGCGGTCGTGCGAGGCCACAGGGTCGCCCCCAACATAAACGCCATGGTCGTGCCGGGCAGCGGCACGGTCAAAAGCCAGGCTGAAGCGGAGGGATTGCACGAGGTGTTTCGAGCCGCGGGCTTCGAATGGCGCGACGCCGGGTGTAGCATGTGCCTGGCAATGAACCCCGATAAGCTTTCGCCCGGCGAACGGTGCGCGGCCACCAGCAACCGGAACTTCGAAGGCCGACAAGGCAAAGGGGGCCGCACCCACCTGGTCTCGCCAGCCACGGCCGCGGCAGCTGGAATCGCCGGGCATATCGTTGATATCCGGGATTGGACCTATCATTAGCCCACTCGCTCGGTCAACCCGCTGGAGTACGAACCATGGAACCGTTGAAACAACACCGAGGACGAGTCGCCACGCTGGATCGCGCCAACGTGGATACCGACCAGATCATCCCCAAGCAATTCTTGAAACGGATTGAGCGGACCGGGTTTGGCCAGTTCCTGTTTTTCGACTGGCGATTTCTGGAAGACGGCCGGGATGACCCCGACTTTGAATTGAATCAGCCACGCTTTCAGGGCGCGTCCATCCTGGTCGCGCGCCGGAATTTTGGTTCCGGGTCGAGCCGTGAACATGCGGTCTGGGCCCTGGTGGACTATGGCTTTCGCGTGGTGATCGCGCCCAGTTTCGCCGATATCTTCTACAACAATTCCTTCAAGAACGGCCTCTTGCCAATTCGATTGGATGAAGCCATTGTGTCGCGTCTCTTTCAACTTGTCGCGGAAAACCCCGGACAAGAATTGGAAGTGGACCTGGAGCGTTGCCGGATCACCGGCGAAGGGCTGGAGGACGTCGAGTTTTCGATTGACGAGTCGTACAGGCATGCACTACTTAACGGTTTGGATGATATCGCGATGACGTTGCGGCATGATGACAAAATCACGCAGTACGAAAAGTCCCACGGAATCGCGAGTCCAAAATGACGCTCTCCGAGGCGGCCGAGGCCGTACGGAACGGAAGATTACGGCCATCCCAGCTTGTTGCCGAATGTTTGGAGCGAATTGATCGCACGGACAAGCGGTGGCGTGCCTGGGCCCACGTGGATCGCCCCGGTGCCCTCCGGGACGCCGAGCGACTGGATCGGGAGCTGGACGCCGGCGCGCCGCCCGGCCCGTTGCAGGGCATTCCCATCGGCGTGAAGGACATCATTGATGTGGCTGGTTTGCCCACTCGAGCCGGTTCGCCGTTGCGGGAATCCCACATCGCCGCTGAAGACGCCCCGGTTGTTGCTCGGTTGCGCGCGGCGGGGGCCATTGTACTCGGGAAGACCGTGACCACGCAGTTCGCCTGCTTCGACCCGCCCGATACGGTGAATCCCCACGATGCATCCCGCACGCCGGGCGGGTCGAGTAGCGGGAGCGCCGTGGCGGTCGCCACCCAAACTTGCCTGGCGGCACTCGGTTCGCAAACCGGAGGTTCGATTATTCGCCCCGCCTCCTATTGTGGCGTCGTGGGCTTGAAGCCGAGCAGGGCTCGGTGGAGCACCTCTGGGGTGGTTCCGGTAAGCGGGCTCCTGGATCACGTGGGGCCACTGGCGGCCCGCGTGGAGGACCTATTTCCGATCTGGCGGGCCGTGGTCGGCTCACCCCTCACCGGCCCGTCCTCACTCCCGTCGGCGCCTCGTCCCCAGCGATTTGGTCTGGTTCGCGGCTTCTTTCAGTCCGCCGCCGACCCTCGCCTGTTAGCCCTCGTGGATGTCGCGGTCGAACGGTTGATTGACGCCGGGACCACCTTGGAATCGATCGACCCGCCGGCGGAATTGGACGACGTCCTCGCCATGCACCACCGCATCATGGCCAAGGAATTGGCCGACTATCACGCCGGTTCCTTTGCCCGTCATCCGGACCAATACGCCCCTGGCATCGCCACGCTCATCCGGGAAGGCCTGCACATTTCACCCGCGGACTATCAAGCTGCCGTGCGGCACCGGCTGGAGTTCATCGCCGTGATGGAGCGGGCTTTTGGTCAAGGCCCCGAGTTTTGGATCACCCCCGCAACCCCGACCCCGGCGCCGGGGCGTGAAACCACCGGAGACCCGGCCTTCAACACGCCCTGGAGCTATTGTGGGTTCCCCAGCATTTCCATCCCCTGCGGGAGCTTGGACGGCTTACCCGTGGCCCTGCAGGTGATCGCGGCGACTGGGCAAGACGAAGCACTGCTTCGAGTCGCGAGCGACCTGGAAACACAGCTTCAACGGTAAAGGGTTCAAACTGATGGGAGTTCGACTTCGCGCGGGGTTATCAATCCCGACAAATGACATGGGAATCCCTCGTGAGGTTTATTCTACCATAGAGCCGGCGGAGAACGGATTTGGATTCGATCGTGGCGATCGCAGCCGACCAGACAACGCTGACCGCGAGGCGGTAACGGGGGCGATCAGTGGGCGGCGGGCGTTGACTTCCCACCTGAAACCGGCCCGTTCCGCCGCTCCACTGCATCGCCTTGTTCGGACACGCATCGTCGCGGTGGTAGCGAGATTGCGTTGCATTCCCGCGATTTGGCGTCGGAAACAATGCGAGCTAGATCAGTATCGAATCTAGCGGCAAGTTCACGCTTGATTCGTAGGATCTCGTCATTGATCGCGTCAGCACTCATCATCAATTTCCCAAAAGCTCATTGGGCGAACAGATCACGGGTGGAACGTAGCCATGATCTCGGCATGCCTGCTCGATAATCGATCTGGTCTCCGCGTTGGCAATGTGCGTGAAATTCAGCGTCACCAAGTATTGTACCCCGTTCACCGCTGCTATGGCAATATGCAGGGCATCACGCGGCTCAGATGCAGGGATTCCATGCCGGAGCATCACACTGCCTGCACGTTCCCTTGCGTCGGCCGACACAGCGAGGATGGGTATGTTGGCTATCAACGCAAGACGTTCCGATGCTGCGGATTCATCGCCAGCGGAACATTCATCAACGACGATTTGGGACACGACCAATTTGTATCGATCACGGACAGCCCACCATCGTTGTGACGTGAGTTGGCGTGCGGCGACGAGAATGTCGGCCTGCTGCCGCGCCGCAATATGCCCGATCACCGTCGTTTCAAGATACACTGTCGGATTGCTCATATTCCGTCATGTCCGAACATCGTCGGAGTCAAGTGTCATCAACGCGATGGTCGTCCCATCCCCGTCAACGAACTCGACTTCGTAAGCGACGCCTTGCCGGTAGACATGAACAATCGCACCAACGTCGCCTGTATGAAGCCCCGCCTCTGGCACGTCACGCGTCAGCACGACAATCGAGTGTTCCGCGAGCATTGTTCTTATCCTGGGTAGGCAGTTACCAACCGGGGCGTGTTATCGTCTTCCACGATCCATCCCGAAAGCACGGCGGCCGGTTGATGGCCCGGACGTCCGATTTCGCCTGACAATTCGTACTTTACGCCAAACGGCGACGACTTGGCCGTGAAGTCGTCACTTGTTCGGGCGAGTTCCAAGTCAATTTCGAACGGTGCGATTCCAAGAGAGTCGATCCAAGTCACACCAAGCAGTTTAAAACGGTCCGTTTCGGGATTGGCTATTTCAAGATGGATCATGCCATCAGACCACCAACCACCGAGATTGTTGGGGCCGTATGGAATGCACCCGCAAATGTACCATTCGAGCAATCCGCATATCTCTTGTTCGCCGAGGCTTCTTACCAAGCCGCCAGACACCAACGACAGCCTTAGCCGTCCGTCGTTGTCGGCATGGCCTCGATTAATGCGCGCAAGGCCTTGTTCACTGCCTCCGGTGTCGTAAAGACGGCGGATACGTCCGGATCCAAGGCGACGACGAGGCGGTCCTCGTCCACTCGCGATGCGAACCGGTTTGGCTTCGCTCTTGAATAGTCGAACCGATATTCGTCGCGAAGTTCGTCACTTGTGCCACCAGTGTCGTTATCGGCGGGTGCCTTGCTCATAATCTTTTCGCTCTCTTTTCGTTGCTTTTCTCGCGCTAATGATCCGGACCGTGTCGTCACCACGTTCCGTGAAAGACACCAACAACAGTCGCTCAAGGATGGAGTGACCGATGATAATCTCGCGAATTTCATCCACGCAATGCTCCTCATCGTCAAAGATGACGGCAAGCGGGTCGCCGAAAACCGTGCTGGCTTCGTCGAATGTGACGCCATGTTTCGTGACACTCAAAGCGGCCTTCACCCCGTCCCACTTAAACTTTACTGGCATGCGTCGCGCCCCAAGGGTCAACTCCGTCACAGCTGTCGCCGATTCTCTCGCCGAACGTTGGCGATCAGCGGACGGGGAGTTGACTTGCCATTTTCAACACGCGTGTTCCCGCTCCGCTGCATCGCGTGGTTCGGCCACGTTCTACGCGTTAGTTTTGAATCCGAGCCACAGTTTTACAGCCGCCTCGACTGCCGCCATTTGATCAACGGGTAAAGCTCCGAGACGCCGAATTAGTTTGACGGGTGGAATGGTCACGACATTCTGCGCATCGAATGCCCCTGCCTTCAGGAACCGAACCTCCGACAATACTTCGAATCGAGATTCTCGCGTGCTTGTTGTGTGCGGGATCACCGTCGTCAGAACACGATCGTTTTCACCGTCGGCAGTAATACTTAAGACCAGGCACGGCCGGACCTTCGCGACCATTCCCAAATCCACCAACCAGACCTCACCTCGCGTGGGATTCGCGGCCATCCGTTTCCTCCGCATCCAGCGCTTGGAACAAATCGTCCGCGAGCCCCACCAAATGATCGTCGGTTAAGAACGTGTCTGGCAATGCCCCGCTACGTCGGAGCAACTCGGTCAACAGCTCGTGTTGTTCTTGCGGTTCAAGCGTATCAAATGTTGCCAACAATTGGGCGGCAGTCTCGGACATGGTTTGTCTCCGTGGCTCAATTCCCAACTATTTCATTGTACACGGTTTTGACGCGCGGCCATAGTATCGGTGAAACATCGTGGGGGGCATGGGATGTGATGGTGGTTAGGCAGTCATCCGCTGGCGTGCGTGTGAGAATCGCCATCGCCGCGGCCGCGATCGCTGGCGAGCGGCTCATCCCGGCGCTGCAAGCCACCATTGTTCGAATGTCTTTTTCGATTAGCGTGACGACGCAACGTACGGCCATTTCGATGATGGCGGTTGAGTTGCCGTCACCGTCATTGAGCGGGATGCGACAGTAGATCATGTCGCGGGCCAATTGAGCCGGCGGTTCATCGACAGCGAGATCAACGACGGCGGCGATGCGATTGTCGTAGAGTAGGCGCAAGTCGCGGGCGTCCATTGCGTTGCCAAGGTACAGATGATCAGGGTGGATTTCGCGGACCAAGTGTGCGCCTCGATGACGGCATCAAATCGTGCGTGTGGCTTGAGTGCCCGAACGACACCGATCACGGGGCGGCGACGAGGGATCATCCATTCGGGCTCCGGCCGCCATCGCCGCGCGCGTGCATCGCTTGGGTACGCCTGGCATGGCGATTGACTTGTGGGGTGAAAGTCCCCTGTACGAGAACGAAGGTCTTAAGGTAGGCAGTTTACCAGCTGTGACTCCGATTGAACAAGTACTAGAGGCCCGCAACTGCGGAAGGGCAACCGACCGTGGGGAGGAAGCGTCGCCTCAAAGCTGCGAGGCTACGGACAGAAACCCGATACAAGGCCGGTGCGGATCGGCGAGCGGGCCCACCACCGCGAAGCCGTCTTCGTTCCTCCGCATAGGTAAATCGGGAGCTTGTGCAGCGAAAGCCAATCGTCTTATCCAGGGAGGGCTGGAACCCAGGTCCGGGAGTAGGCTTCAGGCCGAAAGCCGGAGCCGGACGGTGAAAGCCGCCCGGCGGTTCCAGCAGTCAGCAGAGACCATACGACGAACCCGCCATACGCCACTGGCGGTCGGAAGGGCCGAATCATGAAGAACAAGGAGGAGCTACCGATGAACTCGGATCGAGGTGCCGTGCAGCAGAAGCTTGACTTCCACCAGGAAGACGAAATGATGCCGCTCGCGAAAATGCTCCGACCGCAGCCAACCGATCCGGCGCTCGACGATCAGCCAGCCTTGAGGACGTCGTCAGAAGACGCTTTGATGGAGCTTGTGGTTGCACCAGGCAACCTCGAACGAGCGTGGCGTCAAGTCAAACGGAACCGGGGAGCTCCCGGTCCGGATGGCGTGACGATCAAGCAGTTCGAGGGCTGGGCCCGTGAAAACTGGCCAATGGTAAGACAACAGCTCTTGGACGGGACGTATCGGCCCTCGCCGGTTCGTCGAAAAATGATCCCGAAAGACGGTGGCGGTGAGAGGTTGCTCGGCATTCCAAGCGTGATCGACCGGCTCATCCAACAAGCCACCTGCCAAGTCCTGACGCCGACGTTCGACCCGACGTTCTCGGAATCGAGCTTCGGTTTTCGCCCCAACCGATCCGCCCACGGAGCCGCGAAGCAAGTGCAACGGATCATCCGGCAGGGCCACACGCATTGCGTCGACGTTGATTGGTCGAAGTTTTTCGACCGAGTCCAACATGACGTCGTGATGCGCTGCCCAACAAATGGCTGGAGCAACAAGGACTGCTTTCGTTAAAGCAACTCTGGAGCGACCTGGCTCCACTTCGCGGAACCGCCTAGTGCGGACCCGCATGCTAGGTGTGGGGAGGGTGCCCGGCAACGGGCGCCCTTACCCGATTTCGTCCTTCAATACATACAGGCGTCGAGCACTGCCAACACTTCGTTCAGTAGGGCGTCTGGAGCTTTCCCGATTCGCTTGGCACGGCGGGCACGGAAATCCGTGGATTTCACCTGATCCACCATCACGAATCCCGTAATAGGCAAGCCCTCTCCGACCGCCACATGGAAGGGATAATGGCGATCTGTGTTGGTGATGGGGCACGCAATGGCCATCCCCGTATGCCGGTTGAACATGTCGTTGCTCACGATGAGGGCCGGACGGCGGCCCTTCTGTTCGTGCCCTGCCTGCGGGTGGAAGGTCAGAGCTACGAAGTCACCCTTTTTGGGGGTGTAGGCTCCCACCTACCAGACCTCCGTGCCGGCGGGGCCGCCCCATTCCTCACCGGTCGGCTCGTAGTCCTTGGGGATCCGTCGGACTAGGTCATCAAGGCTGTGCTTGCCTCGCACTTGTTGGACCGGTGCGATGACAATGGCACCGTCGCGTACATCCACGTCCACTTCGTCGCCAACGGCCAAGCGCGCACTCTCCAGCAGTTGCCTGCTAATCCGCAAGCCCTGGCTGTTGCCCCATTTCTGAATTTTCGTGACCATGGCACACTCCTTATTGATGGATATCCAAAGTATAGCCGACGACTGCGGTAGTGTCAATGGTCATGGAAGGGCGAACGACGGCATTCACCGAGTCGCCGGAGTTGAGCCACCATCAGGAAGCGGCTGGTCGGCGACTTCGGTGCAATGCTTGGGTACGCCTGGCATGGCGATTGACTTGTGGGGTGAACGTCCCCTGTACGAGAACGAAGGTCTTAAGGTAGGCAGTTTACCAGCTGTGCAGGAGCAGGAGCAGGAGCAGTGAGTCAGTGTACAGTCACCCTTCTTTTGGTCTTGCCTGGACCATCTAATGACTGAGGCCACTCCTCCCCTTATCCACGTCTGACACCCGTTTTTACCCCAGAATATCCCCTTGCTGGTGTCACTGACACCCGCGCCAAAAAACGGCGGGCACCATCGGCACCCCGCCTTCCGGCGGCTCACCGTTCGCTCACCGCTCGCTCACCAGTCGCTCCAACGCCGTGTTCACCAGATTCTTGATCCCCTTGAGGCTCACGAAATTCACACCCGCCAGGGCCTCATGGCCTTCATGCGCAAAGGCTTGCGCCGTTGGTTCATAGCCAATCCAGTCATTCGTCGGCCCGCATACGATCGTGTGGGGAACCGGCGAGCGTTTCTTGATGTCGATTCCCCACTCCACGAAAAGCTCTCCAGCGTTCGTAGCGATGCCCAGCGGGGCGATCCGTGCAGCGGAGACCGGGACTTCGCGAGTATCCGGCAACTTCGCCATGCCTTTCTCGGCGGACTCAAACGATTCCCGTCGCCATCCCAACCTGGTAATCGCTCCGGCGCGCTGATCTGCCGGATCTCGACGTGGCACCAGCACGTGGCGCCGGTCATAGCTGACTGGGACTGGTCCCTGGATGGGAACTGCTCGCTGGGCCGCATCCACCGCCGCTTCCGCGAAAACCGCCGCTTTCTCCCGCCACATTTCAGACTGGCCGCAGGCAGGATTGATGTTTCTTGAGCAGCCTTGAGCGAACACGGTCACTGCCTGTTGCCCATTATCAATGGCGAATTCGCCGAACATGAACGCCAGGGCGTCAGTCTGCTTGCCTCATTTGACGTCTCCGCATCGGCATCGCGTCGATGACTTCGAAGATCTCGTCGAGATCGACCACGGTTTTCCGAAACTTCTCCGTCCCGTCTTTTCCGACCAGGACAAACCTCGTGGTACCCGGCTCCACGCCGCTTTGGCGAAGCCTTTTCTCTACCGCTCTGGCTGGGGAAGCACCGCAGTGCTATCATGGAGGAGGCTGGTGGTATCTTGGTCCGCGCGATATTCCCATGCTACCGTTGCCCTGAGGCAAGAGGATATCTTCCCGCAGGGTTGCGGCACCTACCCCAACCGATAACGTCACGTCGAGGAGAGATTCGAAATGCCTGATGAAGTCGCGGTGGAAGTCCACCTGCCCGCCGACATTATCGCAGCCGTTCGCAACCAGTCCCAAGCGAAAGGGGCGGACGAAGAGGCATTGCGCGTGGCGCTGGCAATCGGGTTGTTTGCCCAGCAGGCAATCACGTTGGCGAAGGCGGCTTCCTTGGCCGGGATGTCGCGGTTCGACTTCGGGGCGTTACTCCGCCCCCTCGGGCTCCACGCCTGCGAGTACACCGAGGTCGAGTACCGGCAAGACCTTCAGTTCGGGGCCGCCGCACGGGATGGATAACGTGGGCAAGCCCAAGGTGGTTACCGACGCCGGTCCGCTCATCTACCTGGCCGTCCTCGAGCGTTTCGATCTACTCGACGAACTGTTCGACGAAGTCTGGGTGCCAGAGGTCGTTCACCATGAAGTCGTTCGACCGGGCCGCAACATGCCGGGGGCATCGGAAACCGAGATTGCGGTTCAGACGGGACGGTTCCGGTCGGCCAAGGCGGAAAACATGGTTGCAGTCGATGCTTTGCTTACCGAACTGGACCGGGGCGAGGCCGAAGCGATCGTTGTAGCGCGGGAGTCGAACATTGGGCGCGTCTTGATGGACGATCGCGCCGCTCGCACGAAAGCAACCAGCATGGGCCTGAGCGTTACAGGAACGATCGGTGTGCTGCTACTGGCCCGACGGACGGGAATACCGATCGACCTTCAAAATGCCCTGGACCGATTGATCCAACACAACTTCTGGATTGCGCTCGACCTTTACGCGCGTCTGATTGGTTCACGGCCGTAAGAGGTGCCGCAAAACAAACTCACTCATCGAACGCTTGGCTCTGCGGCGGCGTTAGCCGTCCGTAGAAGCCGGATGTTATGAGTCTGTCCGGGGTTCGACCCGAACCTGCTCGATCCACTTACCTCGGTTGGCATTCAGTTTTGGCTCAAGTCGTTCAAGGTCATGTGGGGATATTGCTTCCAAAGCGCGACGACAAGACCTAAACGCGATCTGTGACGTTCTGTATGCGGTATCTTCCAGTCTCGTTATCTCGGCGCGATGAGACTCATCTGGTCGGGACCTCCCATCACACTTCTGTCTCAGGCTGTCTGAGTAACGTTTGAACTGGTAGATGGCTAGATAGGCATCCATTATGCAGTCAATTTCGGCCTCATTGAGCTTCCCGAGGCGGTCAATGCTTGCTTCATAGACTCGCGTATTTAGAGCGTCTCCTATGACCGCAACGAGACCCGTTGCCACCGTGATCCCTGACTCCTGTCCGTCTTTGACTGCGGGGGCGACATAGTTGATTTGCTCATAAGCGGACATCAGCTCTCTGAATAGAGCCTTCCGGAGCTCATTCCTGTCCTCTCTCTTGCGTAGGAGCGTTGGGACGAAGCCCAGCAGGAAGCCAAGTACCACGCCGACCACTGTCGCAACCAATGACGAGTCGAGTAGTTTTGTCATCATTCCCCTCATAACGAAGTGATTCTACTGCAGGTCGAATTGCGCTATCGCGCATCGCTCTTTAGAGTATTGCGCAGCGTAAATCAGTCGCAACATAGCAGCTAAGTTGGCGTGTGCCCAGAGTTTGGGGGGGCATTATTGGGAGCGGCCCATTGAGCGCTAACCTCCACCGGTGTGCAGTTTAGCGCTCGGCGCCTGTGCGCAATATCCTGCAGCAGACCGCCGTGGCACGCTATTCCGCAGGGCGCGCGGTTTAGCGCCCGGAGAGCCTTGTTGGACGGCGGCGCATAAGCCACGGCTGTGCAAGTTCTTGCGTTGCTTTCGACAAGTTTTCCACCGGATTCATCTCACCGGATCTTGCCAATTAGCGCTTGGAACGCCCTGCTGCGGCGGGAGTTCCGCAAATCCGGTGTGTTTTCTTCTTCAAAACTAGCCAAATGATGATCTAATGTTCAGTGATGCACAGGTGATCTACTGTGCCAAGTGAGCAAATAATCGATGCCATGGACAACGCAGATGGCAATGTGAGCCGCATCCGAAATCGAACGATGAGGTAATGCAAGTCGGTCGACTAATGTAAGGACAATTTCATCGGCTTTGGCGTAAGTAGCGGAATCCCGTGCAGAACCTCAAGTCGGCGTTTCGCTGTATCTGAATCACCGCTAGACGCTTCTAGCAGCACGGCATCCGAGATGAACAGGTCGAACTGTTTACGACGTTCGTCCCACCATTGTCGTGTCGTCTGCTGTTTCGCGGCCATCGACAGTTCAGGACTGCGCCACGCGGTGAGATAGCTGGGAATCGTCGTTTCTAGGTAGACTGACGGCTTCACGGGAACTCCGCGTCTGCAGACCGCTCAGGCAAACGACCGCGTTCATGGGGCGGGCGCGATTCACGTTGGTTCCAGCATCGGCGCTGCCGCCCGCTCGCGTGCAACGCCTGGTTATCGGATTTCCGGTGGCGTACCGGGCAACGGATTGGCTCCGTGGCACACCGTCAGGACTCGAATTTCGTCACCGAGTATTTGGTGGATGATGCGATATGAGTGAACGAAGACCTCGCGGATATCGTTGCGATTATACTCCGGAACCATCGATCCGGACGCAGGGAATGACTCCAATTGGGTCACGCGATGCAAAATCCGATCAATGACGACCACAGCGTACTGATGCGAATCCCGCGCGATGTGATCCTGAATTGATATCAGATCCTCCGTTGCGTATGTCGTCCATTTAACTCGCATGACCCCGCCCAAGACGACGCCGCACTTCATCCGTTGGAATGAGATTGCCAGCCTCAGCGTCGGCAAGACCAGCCTCAATCTTCTGACGCACGTACAGCCGATAGATCACCTCGTCCCATGTGGTATCCTCGGGAAGCGAATCAACTGTCTCCCTTGCGGCGGATTTTACTTGGGATCTCGTACTATCAGACATGGTTGGTCCTCCAGACTGTCATCATACCTCCGGAGCGAGTATCGGACAACGAGCCACAAGTGATCAAGGTAGAGCTGTATCCGATAACGCCGACGCTGAGCATTTTCCAAAGGCCGTCCGCGGCCTTTGGAAATATGCTCCGGCGTCTTGTTCTGCGTCCTCTGTCATTCAGTTCTGTCTGGGTATGGGATCTTCAAGTCCTTGGCAATTTGCTCAAATCCAACTTCTCCCTTGAAGGGGTCAAGGTCCAGACCACGCGTCTTAACCTTGTGCCACGAACTGGAAGTGTCGTGGTTTTTCCGGATGACGGACACAGGCAACGTGTAGAATTCCGGTTCACGCGTACCGTCGAGTGCGGCGTGACGCTTCCGCATCTGGAGGAAATACCCGACATTGAGGAAAACAACGACCAAGTAGTCAAATGCCTCGAATGTGCGAGCCTTGACAGGAAAGCCGCGATCACAGTCCGTGGCGAGTCGGCTCTTGACCTGGACTCTGACCTGTTTCACCGTCGTCCGGGGATCGGGATGGATGCAGATCAGATCGTACCCCTCGTTATTCGGGGGAGCCTTGTAGGTCAGGATGTTGCGACGCATGAGATGTCCCATGACGAGATACTCGGCACCGTGTGAGACTACGGGGTATCGCGTGTAGCTGCGTTTGGGTTTCGTCTCGCTCATGTCATCATTGTCTCGCAGAACGACTGGCGCATCAGCTGCCGGCGAAGCCGGTCAGCTGCATGCGCAGGTTAGGCAGAGTACGTCGTGACGTCACCACGACATTCGAAGCTGATCTCGCGGTTACCATCGAAGTGCAGGGTGACGGCCGACCCGTCGTCCAGAGGTTGATACCTGACAGCCTCGAGTCGAAGTCCCAGCAGACGGAACCGAGCACCGAGGTCGTCCACGCGGAAGGATGCATCCAGCTCCTCGGCAACGAAGCTTTTCGGCCCGTCATCACCAGGTCTCCAGAAGACCGTACCGAAATCGAAGTATAGCCGATACCACCGTGAAACGAACTTCAAGAAGACCACGTTTGCGGGCTCGACTACTACGCCGGCGTGGCGGTACTCGATCGCGACGAGGCCCTCGCACACACGCCCGACGACATCCGGCTGCTTGCCGTTGATCTCAACATGGTCGGAATCGGTCACCACTTCTGCCTAACGACACGATTCAACCGGCGGCGGCCAAAGAGGCTTGACTTCAGGACTGACCCGATCCGCCGCTCGGTTGCAATCGATTGTTACGTCTGGCTAGGTCCCGTGGGGTGGGCGCGCAGGTACGCACGCAAGGCGTCGTTGACCGCCGCTTCGTCGGCAAACGCGTCTGCCACGTCGTCGGCCAACCGCACCACCCGTAGTCGCTCGCGATATCGCGCCGCGTACTTGCCGCGCACCACGCCGCGCATGGAGCGGAAGTCGTACTCCGGCCGCAATTCGTCGTCAACCGTTTCGTTTTCGTCAGGGGAAGTTCCCATCTTCGTAGTCTCTGCGCTCACGTCGGCTCGTCTTGCGGGCGCTGATGATCCGGATTTTGTCGCCACGATCCGTGTGCGACACCAACAGCAACCGCCCCGCGACCGACAAACCCATCGTAATGTACCGGTCTTCGTCGTCCGAGTGATCCGGGTCAAACCCGGTGAGCGACAACGGGTCCGCAAGCACCGTCATCGCCTCGGCGAAGGACACGCCGTGTTTCCGTTCGTTGGCCTCCGCCTTGGCGTCATCCCACTCGAAGTCCATCGCCACCCTTCAATCGAGTTGCCTAGTTGGACAGCGTCACTTTCGGAAAATGGGTATGTTGCGTCAAAAAGGAAGTGGCTAGACCGCAATTCGCGGCTTCCCACTTTTCCCAAATTACCCAGCGCAGAAAAGTCGCGCTGTCCAACTAGAATCATCTTCGGCGGCTGGCGGACGGTTGTCAACATCACGTCGCCGTGGCCGAACGTCGCTTGCCATCGGGAGGAACGTCGGTCGAGGACGTAACGGCGGCCGTAACCGGGCGGCCGCGAAGGAGCTTGATTTCAAAAAACGCGTTGTCGGCCGCTCCGGTTCACGGCATTGTTACATCCGCTTCCGTAGTGGAAATGGAAACAGTGACCCCATCACGAATTCTGACGACGGATGACGTAAAAACCGCCGCCGTGCGGACCAGACAAAAGCAATCGTACCGAACAACTGCATCATGAACAGTAACCCGTATCGGACGTCCGTCGTTCCGGAAAGAATCAGTGTACCAAATGTTGCGCCGATCATCGTCGTCCCGATTAGGCATACAAGCCATCGCGGCATCAAAAACGTGCGGTGTGGCACGTGCCAATGGTCTCCCATCGATCCAGCGCGAGCGTGTGGAAGCCAAATCGCAAACGGAACACCGAGCAGGATCGCAGGGATGATTAGCACCAGCAGGACGTCCGACGACGGAAGTTGCCGCGCGCCAGGCGGAAGCAGTCCGATTCCGGCATATGCAAACGCAATCAATAGGGCGCCGACGATTGAGTACGGTCGCTGCAACAGACGGCCTCTTAAATGATGTAACGGAACGGATCACACGGCGGCGGGAGTTGACCGTCCACTTCGAACAGCCGGACAACCGCCGCTCGTTGTGAATCCGATTGTTATGCCTCAGGCTCGGGCTCCGCAAGAACCCATGGAACACAAGTCTGGAACTCTAGCTGTACCAGCGGCATCCCGGCGAAGGCTTCGCGCACAAGCGCCAGTCGGCCAGTTAAGCCAAATGCCAATCTGCTTCCCAGTTGCTCGAAGCGAAACGTTCCAGTGTTGTTTTCCCAGTGAATGGCGTCGTCGCCAACCACGATCGAGCCGACGAAATGAAACCAACCACCTGTCAAATAGAGACTCGATCGCTCGCGACTGTAGTGGCACAGATCCGCTGGCTTGGTCGGGTCGATGCCGAGCGAGTCTAACAGTGCGACGAACTCCGTTGGGAAGACCCGTCCCACCGCCGCATCGAAATTTTTGCACTGGTTACACGTGCAGTTCGTGCCGACCGGTAGTTGAGCGTAGCAACGGCGGGTGTCGTGAGGGTCATGGTCGATGACCCACCGCGCGATTTTTCGCTGCATCCGCGTCTCGCCTTTGTGGCATAACGATTAATTCTGGTCGGCTCGTTCAGAAGGAAATTATTTTACTGCTCGGGTGAGTCGGAGGGAATCCTTTTTCGGCCTGACTGAGCCGCGAAATAAATGAAACCACCCGGAAGGATGGAAGGAAGTCGCCGGCAGGCGGCGGGAGCCTGGGCCTTTCGGTGAAGGAGTTCGACCAGACGAGCGGGGAGGCTGTAAAAAAATGTACACTATCGGGACGGAAAAGGGGCGTGGGGGGCCTTGGTCATAACATGCTCCGCGCGAAGCCAAACGGGGAGTGTTTGTACACTATGTTTGTGGCGATGCGGCGGAAATCCAGGCAGACTAGGAAGGACAGTTAAATTTTATCTCCGCCGCGCTGTCAGCTTTTCAAATACCCGCTAGCACTCTTGTGCGGGGGGCACGGCCGGGCGAGTATGCCCCGCCCCGGGCCCATATTCATCGATTGAAGAGCCCGGCACGTTCCACGGCCGTCATTGGAGCCTGTATTCGCGGAAACCAGTCTCGGGAGTGTGGCGCGTGTCCCGGTACGACAACTGGTCCACTGGTTGTAAGAGGCCCAACCGCGGATCCATCGGTGCAAACGGATCCATTTCAGGGTGATACGTGTCTGGCCCTTCTTCGTCCGTGGGCGTCTCGCCGGTGTCCTCGCTCATGCGAGGCCGTTCCGCCGTCGGCGTTTCGGGAGCGTCCGGCAAGATCGATTCCGAGAGGCTCGCC
>JBNJEM010000009.1:0-32428 GCA_051745935.1 Planctomycetota bacterium | reverse complement strand
TTTTAGGTCTCTTAGAGGTCCTTTCGTCTCAATACCGGCGAAACGAACGGCGCAACAATATGGATGGCAACGACTTGGAGTTTTTCCTCACCCCAGTCCGTCGCTGTCCTCCCATGCCATGCGGAGCAGGCGGGAATAATGAGGTCCCGAGCGCCGCGAGGCGTGGCTTGTACGGCGTCCTCGCGCCCGGGCCACAGGGGGGTGGCGCGAGTCGAGACTAGGCCCCCCCGTGGGGCGGCCGCACTTGGTTTTTGTCCGAGCGGGAGCTATGATGCGGGGCTTACGGATTGTTACAGCCCGTAACGAAACGTGGTTGCCGCTCCCAGAAATCCCTGGATGAGAGGAAAGCTGAGTGGTTTTGTTATGGGGTCTTAGTAGACCAACGGGACACGTGTGAAGTACGAGTACATAGACACGGACGAGGCGTTAGGGGACTTTTGCTCGCGCATTTCCGGTGCGTCGTCGATTGCGTTTGACACGGAATTCGTGTCGGAGGACCGGTATTTCCCGGACCTTTGCCTGGTGCAGGTCGCGGCCGGGGGGGAGGCGGCCATCATCGATCCGTTGATGGTTTCGGACCTTCAGCCGTTCTGGCAGACCTTGGTCGAACCGGGTCATGTCACGATTGTGCACGCTGGACGTGAGGAATTTCGCTTTTGTCGCCGGGCGGTGGGGTGTCGGCCGGCAAACTGGTTTGACACGCAAATCGCGTCGGGGCTGGTCGGTATTGAGTACCCGGCCGCTTATGGCACGCTCATTCGCAAGTTGTTGGGGACATCGCTTGGCAAAGGTGAGACTCGCACCGACTGGCGGCGGCGGCCGCTTAGCAAGCAGCAGTTGTCATACGCCGTGCAGGACGTGAACTATCTGGCGCCACTGCATGAAGAGCTGACCCACCGGTTGGACGCGATGCAGCGACACGGCTGGCTGGTGGAAGAACTGAATGCGTGGCAGGACCGGTTGGAATTGGACGAGTCGACGGCGCGTTGGCGGCGAGTGTCTGGCATCTCGGGGTTGTCGGCGCGTCAACTGGGAAGTTTACGCGAGATTTGGAAATGGCGTGAAGAAAACGCTCGCGCGCGGAATGTACCGCCCCGGCGCGTATTGCGGGACGACTTGCTGGTCGAATTAGCACGGCGGGGCTCCTCCAACCCCCACCATATTCGGACGCTTCGCGGCATGGATTGGAAAAAGCATCGCAACGCGATTCCGGAAATCGCCCAATGCATCGCCAGGGCCCTGGAGATGCCCGACGACCAGTGTCCCAAAACCGGCGGGACGTCGGCTGGCCCTCAGTTTCAGTTGCTGGGGCAGTTCCTGGCCACGGCGGTCAAGAGCATGGCTCGTTCAGCCCATGTTGCCCCCGGGCTAATTGGATCGCTACAAGATGTTCGCGATCTGATCGCTCACCACCTGGGATACAAGAGCCATGAACCGCCCGTCCTGGCCACTGGGTGGCGTGCGAAGGTCGTGGGGCAAGCCATCAACCAGTTGCTGGACGGTGAGTTGGCCATTCGGATCACCGATCCGACGTCGGATCAGCCGCTGAGGTTCGAATCGGTCGAGGACCAAACGTCGTGACGTGGCCTTTGGCGAGCGGCGGCTTCTGGAGTCCTTTCTCCGGTGCGGTGGCACGGGGGATGCGGCATCCGTGTGAACACGGCTCTCGTACCACGCGGGCCGCCCCTGGCCCGGCGGTTAGCCAGGCCTTTGCTGGGACCGCGTGACGCGTCTGCGGTGGTCTTAGCTTTCGGTTTCTGGGGGACTTGCTCCGCTCGCGCTGGTTACCTGCTGAAACGGGGACCGTGTTACGACGCTCGCCCAGCCCGTGCCCCCCAAGCTCAAGCCCCAATCCTGCTGGGTTGCGGCCGAGCGGAGCGAGGCCGCGCCCGCTCACCGGCGGGCGGGCGTCGGTTCGTTCGACGACTGGCTGGCCGACCGCGAAACAGGCGAGGAGGGGGCGTCTCCGTAAAACCGGGTGTTTTCTTCCGCCGCCAATTTGGTCTCGGGCGAGTCACATGTCAATTCCGCACGGAACCGCAGGTTTCCACTTTGAGCGGCTCGAGCGGTGATTTGCATGGTTACTTTTTCACCGGCGGGGACGGTCTCCAATGGCTCAAAGATGACCTGTCCCGGAACGATGTCCGCAGGGTGCCCTGACACGGATTCCGGTTCAACGCCCTCCGAGAACTGTGCCACGAGGGCAACATCGGTGGCTGGCTTGGACCCCCTGTTGAGCACTTGGATTTCATAGATCGCGTCTCGGCCGACCCGTATCGGTCCTTTCGGATCGTTGACGGTTAGTTTCAGATCGGCAATGGCTTCGACCATTGTCTCCACCGTGTCGGAGGCCTCCGAATCGTGCGTGCCCTGCACGCGAGCCCCCAGTTGATTGCGACCATTCGCGTTCAGTTCGCACTGCAAACTGTAGACCCGTTCCACCTCCGGACCGAGATCTCCAACTCGCCATCGCGGCTGTTCCCGCGTAATCGGTTTCTTGTCGACCCCCACTCCATTCGTGGCTCCGCTTGGGAGGTCAACCTGCATGATCACGTCTTTCGCCACGGCGTTACCGTGATTGGCAACCTTGATCTTGTACGCCGCCGTGGTACCAGCGTAGATCAACTCGGGAGCGGAGACTTCAATGGCCAAAACCGCTTGACGTACCTGGACCTCGCGGCCGGACTTCACGTGCAAGCCATCCGCGCGGGCCTCGGCCTCGATCCGTAGGGTACCGGCTTCTTTGGCCGTCATCTCCAATTCCACCGCGCGGCTTTCGCCGGCCGGTAACGTGCCGAGCCGCTTCAACCGCGCTTCGGAATTCGTCGTTGTTACATTGACCGTAACATTCTCAGCCGGCCCATTGCCCGGATTACTTAACCTGACCTTGAACACGTCAGTGCCGCCAAACCGCATATCGCTCGGGCCGTCAATACTCACTTCCAACTGTGGCTGTTGGACGTCGATACGCGCACTCAAAGGCGCAGGACGATAGGTCCAGTCGACATTGAGATCCAACGGTTGGTTCTCGGTCGCCTCCAAATCGAGCCCCAATTCCTCCTGAGAATTGGCCGGAATCTGATCTAGAACCCATGTCAAGCCGCGGCGGCCGCCATGGCCTTCGGCCGACTCGGTGACACGGCCCCGTTCGGACTGAGAGTCCCCGATGCGAGCGGCATCGGGAACGCTCACCGTGACCGCGACTTCCCGGGCGATCGCGGGGCCCTGGTTGATCAGGCGAACGCGGTAATGTGCGGGTTTGCCCACCGAAACGACTTTTGGCCCCAATGCTTCGACTCGCAGGGTCGGCCCTTGTTCGCTCAGCGAGAGCGTCGCTTCTTCGGTGTCCTTCTCTTCGGTGTCGGTTTCTTCGGTCTCCCTCTGTTCGGGGCCCGTCATGCGCTGAGAAACCGTTGTCCTTTGCTCGGAGGAGGAGGGTCGCCGCGAGGAGCTTTCCTGGGGGGACCGCCAGCGACGCGCCGTGCGCCGCGAGGACTTCAATGATTGCGTGGCGGCAGGCTCTTGCTCTTCCCCGAGGTCGTCTTGCCCGGCGACCTCGTCTTGCGGTTCGGTGACGGGGGCTTCCTCGCCCGAACGACGACCGCGCACCAAGACGGATGGCAAGTCGGCCGGGCCGTGTTCTCCTCCCGTGGCCGACTCGTCAGACGCACCGTCGGGGTTGGAGACGCCGGGGGCTGGAGTGGCTGGCGCGGCGCGCCCGGTCGATCCTTGCTGGGCCGCGCGGCGCGACGAGCGATGCTGTTTATCGCCTCCCTTTCCGCGCAACATTTTGAGTTGATCCACGAGGCTTCCGGAGCGGTTCTGAGCCAATCTCAGCAGCGCCGGCGGCCTGGACGTAGCGTCCGACTGCCGTGCGGCCGATGAGCCTTGGGAGCCGGTGCCGGAACGGTTATCCTGAGCCGTCACGCTGAAGGTCAGGCACAATGTAGCACTGGTCAGCCAGGCCAAGAGCAAGGCGATTCGCAACATGATCCTTATCCTGATTCAATGTCGTCGTGTTGGGTTCCGCCACCAGGGAAGTGAGAAAACCAAACGGAACGGGCCCGCCGCGCATCAGCGTATCCGTCGTTTACTGAATGTATCGGTCCAAAGGAGCACGCGGGTTTACCAATGTTTTTGGAAAAAAGAGCCAAGGAGATTTGGGAAGGCTGCGCTGCCCCACCCGGGCTGGTTTCGCGGCGAGCACTCCCCTGATTCGCGTGCCTTCCCCTAATCGAGGGAGTCGGGCTAGGGAGACGAAGGATACCTTTTTATCAATGCCAGTTTCTTCAGAAATCGCTGGGCGAAGAGACACGGGCAGCGTCTCCGAATGATTGGCCGTGACGGGACCCCCGTCGCCGCGGCCCCATTGTGTTAGCCGCTCAGGCCTTTACCATTTGAGCAAAATCGATCCAGCTGCGAGAAGAAGAGACGCGTCGTCCCATGCCCAAGTTTTTCTACTTTGACCTCGGTAATGTCTTACTGACCTTCGATCACCATACGGCCTGCGTTCAGCTGGGGGAGTTGGTCGGCGTGCCACCGGCCAAGGTTTGGGAGGTGATGTTCGCGAGCGCGCTTCAAGCGCGGTACGAACGGGGTCTGATTAGCAGTCGGCGAGTCTATGAGACGTTTTGCCAGCAATGCTGTGATGATCCTCGGAATTGGCCCGAATATCGTCAATTTCATTTGGCCCATAGCGACATTTTTCGCCTTCACGTCCCGTTGATGCCCATTGCAACTCAATTGTACGCCACCGGTTACCCGCTGGGGATTCTATCCAACACGTGCGAAGAACATTGGAAGCACATTCACGATGCTCGGTTCCCGGTGTTGGCACGGTTATTCCGGGTGGCCGTGCTAAGTTACCAACAGGGCGACAGCAAGCCGGAACCGGGAATCTACGAGGCGGCCGCGAGGCGCGCGGGGGTCGAGCCGGAGGAGGTTTTCTTCGTGGATGATCGCGAGGAGAATGTTGAAGGCGCCCGGCAGGCGGGCCTCGACGCCGTGCGTTTTCGCACGCCCCAGCAGTTGGCGGCAGCCTTGCGAAGCAGGGGAGTACGGTTCAATTACTAACTCGAAGTGTAAGCGTTTCTCGCCCTTCGAACGGCCCAGACGCTGGAAAAGCCCTGGTTTCACGTCGTGTCCAGGTGGATGGAATTCGAACGCGTGACGGGGACAGTCATGGCCGAAAAGGCCCCGAAAGCCGGGCTTTATCTTTCAGGCGGTTGGATTTGTCCGGATGGAAAGCTGCCCCACGCAAGCCGTCCTCCCGTTGGTCCGACTCGCGGCGGACAAAGTCATCCGCGACCGGTATAACTTGCGCGGGGTGGGATGGGGCAAACCTCTAGGTCCTTGGAGCCCGTTTTGTTGCGTCTTGCGTCCTTGCCCGCGTCGAATGAAGGAGCTCAGGGACTGAAAGGACCAGCGTGGACACGCCGGCCGCGGCTCACGCGTGAAAAAAATCCCCGCGGCGTCTTCCGTTTCTTCATCCGTGGGTCCGTCCTGCCATCCGTGGGCCTATCATGGCACCTGGAGCACTGCTCATGCTCGTCACGGCGCGGGTGGCGAGATCTTCGGCGTCTGAAGCGAGGACGTGGCCCCCATGCTGAGCACCTAGCCGCTCCAGTTTTGGCCAGGTGTCGGGGGAGGGGCGACCAGCCCATTCACACCCTGCCATTGCGCAAGACGCCGACGATCACCGAGGCATTGTGGCCGCCGAAGCCAAAGCTGTTGCTCATCGCGGTTTTCACTTCCCGTTCGCGAGGTTGATTGGGCGTGTAGTCCAGATCACAATCGGGATCAGGCGTTTGGAGGTTAATGGTGGGTGGGACAAGGTGATGCAACAGTGATTTGACCGTGACCACCAACTCGATGCCCCCGCTCGCCCCGAGCGAGTGGCCCAGATGGCTCTTGGTACTGGAGATACTCAGCTCGCGGGCATGGTGCTGAAAAACTTGTTTGAGGGCCAATGTTTCCGCTTTGTCGCCCAATTGGGTGCTCGTTCCATGCGCGTTCACGTAATCGATCGTGGATCCGTCCACTCTGGCATCTTGCAAGGCGTTGGCCATTGCTCGGGCCGCCCCCGCTCCATCTTCATCGGGCTGGGTGATGTGTCCGGCGTCCGCGCTGACGCCCGCCCCGTAGACTTCGCAGTAGATGGTCGCCCCTCGAGCACGAGCATGCTCCAGTTCTTCGAACACCAACAGGCCCGCGCCCTCGCTGAAGATGAACCCGTCCCGGTCGGCGTCAAACGGGCGACTCGCATGGGTTGGATCGTCGTTGCGCGAAGAGAGCGCTTTGATGTTCTGGAAGGCGGCCATGCCCATGCGCGTCATGGCGGCCTCGGTACCGCCGGTGAGCATCACGTCGGCTTGCCCGTCTTGAATCAACTTCAACGAATCCGCCATGGCATTCGTGGCACTGGCGCAGGCCGTGGCCACGGCATAATTCGGGCCGTGCATCCCAAATTCAATCGACAAGACGCTACCGGCCGCGTTCAGCATCATTTTGGGAA
This sequence comes from Planctomycetota bacterium, assembly GCA_051745935.1. Lineage (GTDB taxonomy): Bacteria > Planctomycetota > Planctomycetia > Pirellulales > Pirellulaceae > JBNJEM01. Next base: position 25,914 of record JBNJEM010000009.1, on the reverse strand, counting down.
CCGTAAAGGCCGAGACCCGATCCGGTCCTTTGGTCATTAACCGGCTCATTTGACTCTCGACCTCGCCCAGTCCGCCGATCCCGGTCCCGAGGACGACGCCGCAACGGGCCGAGTCCTCTTGGTCCATCTCCAGCCCCGAATCGCGCATGGCGTCGATTCCCGCCACCATCGCGAACTGCGTGAAGCGATCGACCCGCTTTGCCTCTTTCGAGGCAATGTAGGCGGTGGGATCCCAATCGTAGATATCCCCTCCGAACTTGATTCTCAGATCGGAGGTATCGAAAAGCCGGATCGGATGGACACCACTTTCCCCCGCCAAGATCCGCTGCCACAGATCTTCCACCTTGCAGGAAATCGCGGTGACAACGCCCATCCCCGTCACGACGACGCGCCGTTTCATGCTCAGAAAGTCTCCCGTCTATGAGGAAGCTTGCGATTTGTCGATAAAATCGATCGCCTCGCCGACCTTCTGGATTTTTTCGGCGGCGTCATCTGGGATGTTGATGTCGAACTCTTCCTCCAACTCCATCACCAGTTCAACCGTATCCAGCGAATCCGCCCCCAGATCGTTCACAAAATGGGTGTCTCGCGTGATCTTTTCCTTTTCGACCCCGAGCTGTTCCGCCACGATTTCGATAACTCGTTCTTCAACAGATGCCACGAACATCAACCTCCTATGACTTGGACCGCACGCCCCTAAATGGAGCTTAACCACTGCTCACACAAACCCGTACGGGTCCGGGGTATACGGCACGCCGGGCGTGCCAACCGCAAGCCCCGATTCCCCTTTCCGCCAGCTTCAGCCCCTCCGACACGCTTCTCGTTTGCCCCACTCGCCTTCGTATCACCCGCATGGGCGACGTTTTGCCCAGCCTCCCTTAAAGCCCTTTTTTACTAAGTCTTGAAAATAGAGGACTTCCATAAGCGAGGTCAAGATGCGATCGGATGGAAAAAACATCCCGCCCCGGTTATCGGGTCCTATTGTGACCCTTGGTTGGGCGGCGCTCAACCCGTCATCCCGCCATCGACGGTCAACACGCAGCCCGTGAGGTACGCGGCGGCCGGACTAGCCAAGAAGGCAACCGCCGCGGCCACTTCGGCCGGTTTGCCCAGGCGGCGAGCGGGAATGTGTTTTTTCGCCTCCTTGATCACCGCATCCCCTAGCGCCTCGGTCATTTCGCTCTCAATGAATCCTGGAGCGACCGCGTTGACCGTGATGTTCCGCTTGGCTAATTCGCGACTCAAACTGCGGGTCATGCCAATCAGACCGGCCTTGGAGGCCGAATAGTTTGTTTGGCCTGCATTCCCAATCAGTCCCGTTACGCTGCTGATGTTGATGATCCGGCCGTAACGAGCCCGCATCATAACGCGAGACGCGGCCCGTGCAAACAGGAATGCGCCCCGCAAATTCGTTTCGATGACCTCGTCCCATTCGGCGTCGCTCATGCGGGGCAAGAGCGTGTCCCGGGTAATGCCGGCGTTATTGACCAAAATATCCAACCGGGAGTGTTTTTCCGTCACCTGATCGACCAATTGATCCACGTCGTGGCCATTTTTCACGTCACAGCTGACCGCCTCCGCCTTCCCCCCATTGGCTTCGATGCCGCTGACGGTTTGGGCCAGCTTCTCGGCATCGCGGGCCACGCACACCACCATCGCCCCGTTGTTTGCCAAGGCGGTGGCCATGGCTTGGCCCAGCCCCCGGGACGCGCCGGTCACGATCGCCACCTGTCCGTTCAAGTCAACGCTGATACTCGGCATCGGTTGTTCTGTCATAATCTCAAGTCCCGGGTCAAAGGAAAAGCGCGAACGATCGAACTCAACACGCTTCGCTCTTCAATCCATGCACCGCCAGCCCGCGGCCAGCCACGCGCCTGAAGGTCTTTTTCACCATGATTCTCGGCTCCGAGTCCCGGCCCACGCCGAAACTCGGCCTACGCTGAAACATTGTCGCAGGACACCTTGCGATCGATGCGTTTGAGCAGTCCGCGCAAGACCCGCCCCGGTCCAATCTCGTAAAAACGCCGGGCCCCCTGGTCCAACACATACCGCATGGACTCTTCCCAGCGAACTTGCGATACCACTTGCTGGACCAACAGTTCCCGCAGTTCCCGCGGGTCGTCGTGGACTTGGGCATCCACGTTGGAGACGACGGGGATCCGCGGCGATCGCATGGGGACGTCCGCCAAGGCCTCCGCCAACTCGTCCACCGCCGGTCGCATCAACTCCGTATGAAACGCCCCGGCCACGGCCAGCGGCATCGCTTTCATCGCGCCAAATGAATCCGCCAAATCAGCGGCTTTCTCACAGGCTCGCTTGTGTCCTGAAATCACGATATTCCCTGGGCACAACCGGTTTGCAACCTGCAGCACCTCCCCCCGCTCACGCGCCTCCGCGCAAAGTCGCTCCACCGCATCGAGCTCCAGGCCCAGAATGCTGACCATGCCGCCTTGGACCGTGTCGGCCGCCGCTTGCATGGCTTCACCACGCCGCTGCACCACCCGCAGCGCATCCTCGAATTCCATCGCCCCCGCGAATACCATGGCCGTGTATTCGCCTAAACTCAAGCCGGCCACCGCCGAACACGCCTCCACGATCGCCGGCGACTCCAGCCGCATGGATTCCAGCGCGGCCAAACTCGTGACAAACAACGCCGGCTGACTGACCACCGTCGAATCCAGCGCCTCTTCCGGCCCCTCAAAGCAAAGCCGCGATAAGTCGTACCCCAATATCTCCGCGGCACGCTCATATAATCCGCGGGCTCGATCCAGCGTCCCGTGCAGGTGCCGTCCCATGCCGACGACCTGGGCGCCTTGCCCCGGAAAAAGAAAAACTACTTTGCTCACGCGATCCACCTTCCAGCTGCGGGGCAGGACGGCCCCAAAAGATCAAGCCCCGGAAACCGCCACGCTCCGGCGGACGGATGCATCGGCCCACGCCACTCGAAGTCCACGCTTCCCGGAGTCCAGGACTCCGCGTCCACCGCTCGGAGCACCCCACCGCCCGCACCCCACCGCTCAGAGCACCACGTGACCTCCCCGAGAGCGGACTGGCCCCGGGGCCGAGCTTGGTTCGCCCCGATCCGCCTCGCCCCCCGATTCACCGCCGACAGCGCTCTCATGAACCGCTCTCATGAAACGCGACCTCCCCCGGCGACGAGTTTCCCCCCCGGGAGAGAGCGCCACGCCGCTCGCCGAAGCCAATTGCCGCCTCGTCGCTCAACCACGGGGCTCTGGCGACCGGCGTCGAACCCCGATTACGATTCCGGGACATCCACCACTTTCCGGCCCATGTAATAGCCGCAGGTGGGGCATACGACATGCGTCGGGACCACCGTATTGCACTTGGTACACGCCGTTAACTGCCGCGGCCTTTTGCCATCGTGCGACCGTCGTTTTCCAGTTCGCGAGTTTGAATGTTTGCGTTTGGGAACCGCCATCTGAACACCTCAACAAAGGCTCTGCAGCCACACGCCTAGTCTGTTAGTCTGTTTGACCGCCGTTTCGCGCCAGTAATAAACGCTCTATCCTAGGAACCGCCCCCGGTCCTGTCAAGCGCAACCGCGGCGGATCCGATGCCCCGCGAACGTTACCCACGCAAACGGAAGGTCTATTTCAGCCGGTCGGATGGGTCCGGACGGAAAACTGCCCGACGCAAGCCGTCCTCCCGTTGGTCGGACTCGCGGCGGCCGAAGTCATCCGCGACCGGTATCTTTCAGGCGGTCGAATCCGTCCGGATGGACCGCTGCCCGGCGCAAGCCGTCCTCCCGTTGGTCGGACTCGCGGTGGCCGAAGTCATCCGCGACCGGTAACGGATTTCCCAACCGCGACGAAAAACGGCTTTCCAGGGAACCTAGAAGAGCCGGTCGCGGGGGGGTAACTGCAGATGCCGGTAGGCCCGATCCGTTGCCACCCGCCCTCGAGGGGTTCGCACAATCAGTTCGCTGCGAAGCAAATAAGGTTCCACTTCATCCTCAAGCGTGTCGCCCGAGGTGTTCATGGTATGGCTAATTGCCTCCACCCCGGCCGGTCCGCCTCCGAACACTCGAATGATCGTCTCCAGGTATCGGCGATCCTGCGCGTCCAGCCCCAACGTGTCAATGCCAGCCATTTCCAAGGCCTGACAGGCCACCTCGTGCGTCACATTTCCATCCGAACGGCTCGTGGCATAGTCCCGGACCCAGCGCAACCGATTATTGGCGACTCGGGGCGTGGAGCGACTTCGCTGGGCGATTTCCCCCGCGGCCTGGCGAGCGACATTCACTCGCAGTTTTTCCGCGTTGCGCACCACCAACACCGTGAGTTCCTCGACCGAATAGAACCCCAAATGTTCTCGGACTTGAAATCGATCCCGCAAGGGGCCACTGAGCATCCCGGCCCGCGTGGTGGCTCCGACCAACGTAAACGGTTTCAACCACAGGTTATGAGTCCGAGCGTTCACCCCCTCCCCGAGCACGATGTCGATGCGGAAGTCCTCCATGGCCGTATAGAGATACTCTTCCACCGCTCGCGGCAACCGATGGATCTCGTCGATAAACAACACGGAACGCTCTTCCGCGTTCGTCAAATAAGGCACCAGATCCTTGGGGGCCTTGAGCACGGCCCCACTGGTCAGTTGCACGCCCACGTTCAATTCATTGGGGATGCAGACGGCGAATGTCGTCTTGCCAAGACCCGGCGGGCCGTCAAGAAGCACGTGGCCCAAAGCCTCTCCCCGCTTGCGGGTGGCGTCAATCGCGATCTGCAACCGTTCGCAGACGTCCAGCTGTCCAATCATGTCCTTCATGCGTTGAGGACGGAGATCGGAATCCAGCTCGTCGCTCTCGACTGACGAGTTCGCTACAATCGGTTCGCGTACCATAAAACAAACTCAACCAAAACGTGGACCGCCGCGGGGCAATTCAGCAGCGCGGCCGGTGAACACTTGTCCCCCCCCGAAGCTTCCACGAGTGTATCAGATTGCCCCAGGACGCGGAAGGTTGTTCATCAGCGGGAGGGGTCCGAGGAGCCGGGACGATTTCGGGTTTCGTAGATGGCATGCATCAACGCGTCAACATCCTTGAATGTTTTTTTGGTGGCCAGGGTTTCATCGAGCAACTGGCGGGCTTCCGCCTCGGAATGCCCCAGCTGAGCCAGCATCTGAAAGGCTTCCTCGACCACGTCATGCCCCGGCGACTCCGCCGACGCCGTTTCCCGCTGGGCGAGCAGGGCGAATTTACACATTTTTCGCCGCAATTTGGCAATGATTCGTTCCGCCGTGGAGGGGCCGATCCCGGGGAGTGCCGCCAGTCCTTTGGCGTTTTGGTCCGCGATCAGCGTGGCAACCTCCTGCACGGGGCGGACCATGGCTCGCAACGCCTTGCGAACGCCGACCCCATCGACCGAACAGAACATTTCGAAAAATTCACGTTCCACCTCGGATAAAAACCCGACCATTCGGGGGGTCAGCTTCCCTTGGGTGGGATTGCCTTCCAGGTAATAAACGGTGTGGAGACTGATCTCGGCCTGCAGGCGTCCTTGCAGTTGACGTCTGACGAAGTCCGGAATCAACACCTGATAGTCGAAATTGCCGACGGACAACGTGGCATCATCATCTCGGACGCTGGTCAGCTGACCTTTAATACGGGTAATCAAGAGAAATTGGCCTTATTTTTGTCGGTGTACAAATGACATAGGGCGATTGCCAACGCGTCCGCCACATCGGCCGGCTGGGGCGGCTCGGCCAACGAGAACTCGCGGCAGATTGCCATTTGAATTTGTTGTTTGGTGGCGTGGCCGCTGCCGGTGAGCATTTTCTTGACCTGGGTGGCGGCGTAGTGCTTGACCGAGATCCCCGCCGTGGCCGCGGCCAGACAGATCACGCCTCGCGCATGCCCCATCAGGATCGCGGTGCGAGGACGTTTATAGTGGCTGAACAGTTCCTCCACCGCCATCACCTTGGGCTCCAACGACGTAATGAGATCGCTCGCCCCTTCGTGAATCTCGGCCAGCCGTCGTTCCAGCGTTTGCCGGGACCGAGTGCGAACAATCCCCGCTTCGCGCAGCTGTAAGGAACCGTTGTCGAGCTCCAGCACGGCGTAACCGGTTGTGTTCAACCCCGGATCGATCCCGAGAATTCGCATGTTCTCCGTCACGGGCGATACTCCACGCGATCACAAACGAAACAACGAAGGGTCGACAGCTCCCGGCCACCTATTCCGCGCGCCACGTGGTTCCCCCCTTCCGATCCTCCAGCACAATCCCCATCTGGCTGAGGGCGTCGCGGATATGGTCGGCCGTGGCGAAATCCTTATTCTTTCTGGCGGTCGCGCGCAGTTCGATGATGAGCTCCATCAACGGCGCCACGAGTCCGCTTTCGGTTTCCTCTTCGCGAGCGGCAAGGGGCTTCAAGAACAACCCCAGCGTGGCGGCCAATTCGCGCAGCGTGATGGCACCGCGTTTGAGCACCGCCAGCAGCGTCTGGTCGGGACTGCCCGTATCCTCCAGTCCCTGCTGATCCACGAACTTATTGAGTACCCGGACCAAGTCAAAGAGATCGCTGATCGCGGCCCCGCTGTTGAAGTCATCGTCCATGTTCTCCAGAAACGCTTGTCGGCACCGCTGAATGTCCTCAAGCGTGGCGTCGCCCCCCGCGTCCCATGAGCCCTCCGCACGGGTGGCGGGGACCGGCAGCTCGTAATAGCTCGATCCGGTCACCCGGTGAAATCGCTCGAAGAAGCGGTAAAAGGTTTCCATCGCGGCGCTTGATTCCCGCAACGCTTCGTCGCTGTAGAGGACCGTGCTGCGATAGTGAGTACGCAGCAGGAAGAACCGGATGCGTTCGCCCCCGAACCGCTCAATCATGCCGGACAACCCCCCGGCTCCCGCCGACCGGCTTTCCTTTTGGGCGGTCGCTCGTTGGATCTCCTCCAGCGTCATTTGGCCCTCCGGTGCTGCCGGATCCCGTTCCCCGCGTCCGCCCACCTTGCCGGCGGCGGACCGTTTCAGAAGCCCATTGTGCAACCAGTATTTCGCCATCGCGCGCCCATGACAGCACTCGCTCTGCGCCAGCTCGTTTTCATGGTGCGGGAAGACCAAATCGAGCCCGCCTCCGTGGATATCGAACGTTTTTCCTAGAAAAGCGTGGCTCATCGCCGAACACTCGATGTGCCATCCCGGCCGTCCCTTCCCCCACGGACTCTCCCACGAAGGCTCATCCGGTTTTGCTGATTTCCAGAGCGCGAAATCAGCCGGCGACCGTTTCTTTTCCGCCGCATCGCCACCTTCCCCCTGCAGCGAATCGAGGCTGCGATTGGTCAGTTTCCCGTAGTTGGGATCGCGAGCCACATCGAAAAACACATTTCCATCCACTTCATAGGCATACCCTTGATCGACCAAGGCCTTCGCAAATGAAATGATCTGATCCATCGACTCCGTGGCTTTCGGCATGTGATCGATTTGATCGACCCCCAGCCCCTTCAAATTCCACAGGTAGTCCTCGGTGTTCTCGCGGGCCACTTCGGCCATCGAAATCCCTCGCTGCCGTGCTTTGTTGATCAGCTTGTCATCCACATCCGTAATGTTGACTACCAAGGTGACCTGATACCCCGAGTGAACGAGATAGCGTTTGATGGCGTCAAAAATCACCGGGCCCACCATGTGTCCGATATGCGCGCGATCATAGACTGTCGGACCACATAAGTAGATGCCGACCTTGCCAGGCTCTACCGGTTCGAATACTTCCTTGCCGCGTGTCAGCGTGCTATAGACGCGAAGGGTCATGATGCGTTCACCATCCTCCCAGCCGGAATATGAAATTCAGTCATTGGTATGATTTAGCCGTCTGGAGTATCCTTCAGGCGGTCGGATTTGTCGGGGTGGAAAGCTGCTCGACGCAAGCCGCCCTCCCGTTGATCGGACTCGCGGCCGACCAAGTCATCCGCGACCGGTATAAAGTAGTAGCGGACTCGTTGTCGCGCACAGCCCCCGAACGGAGAATACTCGTCGCGGCCCCCCCGCTCTAATCCCCCCCCAACGGCTTCTACCCGGTTCGTGTCATTCATGCTGGTTTGCGGCATACCGGCCTTCCGGCTGGAACGCCGCCCGGCGCAATCCATCCACCCGTTGGCCGGGTCCTTGGCGGAGAATTCCCGTTGCTACAGGCATGATGACTGATCAATATCGAATAGTGAAGCCCAAAGTCAAGAGCAGCCCGACAAAGGGACACAAGAAGCGAGCCACACGTTTCAGATGGAACGCGAGCTCCCGGGGGCGATCAAAAGTGGGGTCTCTTCCCCCTTGTTCGCGTTAGCTGCTGTTTGCCCCCGCGAGAACCTTCCCGGCGCCTTTTTGTCGCGCTTCATCTTACTGAACTCCAGAAGCGTGGCGTCAACAGGACGATGATCGGCGCGAGTTCCAAACGTCCCAACAGCATCAAAAAGCTCAGCAGCATCTTGCTGACGCCGCTGAAGTGGGCATAATTGCGCGTTGTGCCAATGGTGCCAAGGCCCGGTCCGACACCGTTGATGGTGGCGGCCACCGCGCTGGCGCAGTCCATGAGCTTCTCGTGTGGATTGCCATTGGGACCGTTCCATGTGGCGTCCGGTTCCGAGGCCAAGAGCAGCAGCCAAGCCGCAACGGCGATAAAGACGAAGGCCGCGCAATAAATGATCACCTGCCGGACCACTTCCGAGTCGACCGGCGCGCCGTTCACCCATAAGGGCCGCACGACATTGGGCCGATAGGTCCGCTCAACTTCCAAGGATAATAACTTGGCGAGAATCAAGTGTCGAATGACTTTGATACTACAACTGGTACTTCCCGCACAGCCTCCGATGAACATCAAAACGAACAACAAACCTCGGCCAAATTCGTTCCACTTGTCAAAATCGTGCGTTCCGAAACCGGTGTTGGTCAGGATGGATGTGACTTGAAAGAGCCCGTAGCGCACGGCTTCGGGAACGCTTCCAAAATCACCATAATAGAGGCCGAACCCCATGGCCAGAACAAAGGCCGCGGCCAGGATCGACAGGTACGTTCGCGCCTCCGCGTCCCGCAGGAGAAAACCCGGCCGCAACAGCAGGGCATGATACAGCAGGGCGAAGTTTATACACGAAATGGCCATGAACACGACAATCGTCATCTCGACGGCGGCATCCTGGAAATGCCCCACGCTGTCGTTGTACGTGCTGAATCCTCCCGTCGCGATGGTTCCAAAGGCGTGGCACAGGGCATCGAATACTCCCACACCTTGAATCCACAACAGGCTGACAAGCACCACGTTCAATCCCACGTAGATTCCGGCGAACACCCACGCGGCATGTTGAACGCGAGTCTGGCCGATCTCCTTGTGCGGTCCAGCCAACTCCGCCCGCATCACGGCTTTGCCGCTGGAGCTATAGCCCAGCAGCGCGACGAACAGCACCATGATGCCCAAGCCTCCGAGAAAATGGGTCGTTGACCTCCAGAACAGAATGGCTCGCGGCACGAGCGCCGGGTTTTCGAGGTCGGTGATAACCGTGGCGCCGGTCCCGGTAAAGCCGGACGCGGATTCAAAGAGCGCGTCAACGATCTCCATGCGAACGCCGGCCGTGGCCTCCACCGAACTCGCCGAGGAATTCGCCGCTTTACACGTACCGCTCAGTAGAAAAGGCACCGCGCCCAACACCGTGGCCAAACACCAACTCAAGCCGACGATCGCCAAAGCTTCCTTGCGAAACATCCGACCGCCTCCATGACGCCCCGCAAAGACCAAAGTTCCTCCTAGAGTTGAAGCGAGCGCCATGGCCGCCAGCAGGGCAAACATCGCATTCCATTCAAGTTGCGGTGTGCGGCTACAGGCGGGAAATGCCCATGGCAAACACAGCCCCATGGAGGCGCCGATCAGAAGAGCGACGATACCGAGGCATTTTGACACTAACGGGACATTCATCGCGCGACTCGCTGGAAGTCCTAGGCTTCATAAAGGGACCGCGTTTCAACGCATGTCTTCTTGCCTGAAAGAAAGTACGTGAACAACAAGCCGTTTCTCAAGTCCAGCGCGTCGTGATGGGCGATCAGCGCCTTCACCGCGTGGTCGCCAGCGTCGATGAGCCGGATATCCGGCCGGCGGGCCGCCCAGGACATGGCGGGCCGAAGCAACTCCGGTGGGGCCGGGCCGTGGAAAGTCCCGGCGGCGTCCGGCTACCCGAACGAGGATCGGGTCTTGACGGCATAACAGCCCGCCGCGGGAGACGTGAGAAAGTCATGCGAAGCGAGCGGGAGCATGGCCCCGCGCGCCGCCCGGATCAACAGCGACGGGCCTCGTCCGCCGTAGGCCAAGAACGGGATGCCGCGCCCTCGCTCAGCGGGCGTGGTGTTCGTGCAGGTGAGCCTGCTTCTCGGGATCGAAGTAGGCGGCCTTGAACTTCTCGAGCAGGGACCGCAGCTGGACCACGTGCTCCAGGTCGGTGGTCTGCTTCGCCTTCATGGCGTGAACCGCGATCTGGTGGAGCAGGGCGAGTTGGGTCGTGTACGCCGTGTACGCGTCGGAATCGCTGGGATCGGCCGGCTTCACCCGCTGATGCAGGAAGTACTCGGACACGATACCCTGGATCTTGTTGGCGTGAAGCTCCTTGTTGTTGACCCAGCGGACGAGCTGATTCCAGTTCGGCTCGTCGGCCTGGCCGAGCTCGGTGATCTTCTTCATCGATTTGTCGACCGTCGTGATGTGCTCGGCGATCTGGTCTACCCGCATCTGGTCGCCGTAGATCCCGCACGGGATCTCGCAGTGCGCCGACACGGACGCCGGAACGAGCATCACCCCCGCCAGCAGCACGAGCGCAAGTTCTCTTCGCTTCATCGTTTCTTCTCCTCATGAATGGTCAAATGGACAAAACCCTCCAAGCGGTAGCGTACTAGGCTTCCATGCTCGCGCCAAGGAGGAGCGGACGTCGATTCGCGCGCCAAGCGGTCCCGGAGTACACTGGAACGTGATCGAACGTTTCCGCGACGAGTACGACATCCATCTCGCCATCCACAATCACGGCCCGAAGCAGTCGCCCGTTTATTGGAAGCCGGAAGGTTTTGTTGCGGGCTGTAAAACTCCGACCGCCCCTTGCGGGCACGGTCCGGAAAGGAAAGATGCCCAGCGGTCTTCGTCGAGCCCCCAGGGCAAGTGGGCGGCGTTCCAATCGAGGCCAGGTTGTAAACCACGACGGCGCGAAAGATCCTGAAAAGCTCAGCCCCCCGCTTGCCCCAGTTCCGGATTATTCAGCCATCCCTTCCCGGGCCGCGTCATTCCAGAGAGAAATCGAAGGTGTTGTCGCCTTCGGGTTCAACGGTTGCCGTGAAGCCCGATTCGTCGGGGTCGGCGTATTTTTCTGGCAGCAGGTTCTCCGGGGTCCAGTCCGGCTCTCCGCCTCCCGCGCTCGGGGGAGCGTAACTTTCATCTTCCGTCAGGTCAACGCTTTCGTCGCCGGACTCGGCCGGAGGAGCGTCCCCTCCCGGAGGTCGCGAGATCTTGGTGATTTTGACCTTGTAGTTGCCGGCCGCGGCGCCGTCTCCCGCGCTATACGTGGTCAACTCATACGTGCCATCGGACGCGGTATTGCCCGTTGCCGTCTTTCCCTTGTCCTCGCCCTCGCCCTCGCCCACGGGCACGAACGCCACCTGGGCGTCCGCCACGGGTTCACCATTTTGAGTCACCGTTCCGGAAACCGGGTAGACGGGCAGACGGTCTACCCCATTGGAACACCCTGATACCCAGGAAAGTCCGACGGCAGCTAGGACAAAACCAACCGCAAAGCGCGTGGTTGTGCTTTTCATTCTTATCTATCTCCTCCCAAACTGCTGTTAATTGAAATTCACCGCCTCACCCGCGCGCTAGCCAAGGTCCGAGTGTGCGTCCTTCGTTAATCCGGATGAGGCGGGTCCTGCGTGGCCACAAACAAACGCGATTATGGCGCCCTTCCAGCCCCCTTGGCAAATCGACAGGGACCGGAAACGGTCGCCTGCTCGTGCTTTGTCCAACCTCGACTCTTCGTCACGCTATTAACCGATTGGCAGCCCCGCGCGTCAGCCTTTCCAGGCTGACGCCAGTTGGCGGAGGTTTTACCGGGTCTCACCCCACTCACGGCAGTCCGGCCAGACCAGTCCGGCCAGACAACCTGGCGTACGCCAATCGGCTAAAACGGTACAATGCCACGATCGGCCGGGTGGCGCTGGGAGTGCCAGCGCCACCCGAATCCTTCCGTCGGACCAAGCGTGACTCCCGCATTAACGCCGGCTCGGAATCTCTCTGAACACGATCTGAACACGACACGGTCCCGCGCCCCGAGGGAACCCCGGCGACCGCCGACTCACTCACCTTGCCAGGCTAGCTCGCGTTCCTTTGGGTCCGCCGCCGATCAAAATGCTCCGGACACGGATTCCCCGCCGGACTTCGAACCGAGGGCCCCCCATACGCCGTAGGGGCTTCGCCCCGCGTAATCCGGGTGCACTTCGGCCGCCAGGTCACCGGTATCAATGCTGTCGGTTACGAAATGCACTGATCCATCTCCCATGACCACATTGACCCCGCTGGGGTGTCGGCTCGCCGGCGGCTGAATGATATGGTGGTGATCGCCCCATGTTCCGCCTTCCGTGCAGGACGGCGCATTGGGCGGCAAAACGGTATTGACCCCGATGTTCATGACCTGGCCGTCGGTCCAATTTCGTCCAAAACGAGGCGCAACCTGCGAGCCGTCCACGAAATACTTCCCGTCGCTGACCCCATAGCAGAGCTGCGGGGTCTCAATGATGCCCGATTGCCAGGCGGGACCGTACACGTGTTCCAGAGCGGTCGCGCCCACCGTACGTCCCTCTTGGCCGCCGGCACTGGTAAAGTGCGTGGAAAGCCGCTCCGCCATCGCCATCGTGTTGCTTGTTCCGTCGGTCATATCGGAAATCCCGTACCAGTGGCCGTGGGTGCCACTGGCAAACATCCCCCGGGTCTTGCCGTCGCGAACGCTCCGGATTTGGTCGCCAACACTAAAAGCGTAGCTGTTGCTTTTTCCTCTTTCCTCCACGCCGTTATCCGAAGGGCACAACAACGTGTCAGGCGAATCGTTCCAGGGTCCCCAGCCAGTCCACGCATAGGGGCCCCAGGGATTAATCCCGGCACTTGGATCGCCCGTCTTAATCTGGTCGTACATGGGTTGTTGTTCAATGTACGGGAGCAGCATGACAAAGCCGGACAACCGTCCCGAATTGTTGTCACCGGGATAATTGCCGGTCCAAGGCTCACTGGTTCCCTGTTTGAGCGCGGGAAACATCTTCATGGAATCGTGGTAGTTATGCAGCGCCAACCCCAACTGTTTCAGCTTGTTGGAACACTGCATGCGGCGGGCGGCTTCCCGGGCCGCTTGCACGGCCGGCAACAAAAGCGCAATCAAAATACCGATGATCGCAATCACCACTAACAGCTCAACGAGCGTAAATGCCTTACGTCGCATCAGAACACCTCCTACGATAAAGACAAAACAGAACGGCTACCAAAAACGTCAGAAGACTTTGACCGGCAGGATAACGACAACGAGACTGCAGTGAAAGGACGATGAAGTGAAAGGACGATGCCACTGCCGTTTGAAACCTGGGCGTTTGAATAACGCCGCTTGACGGCGCACAGCCGGGGGCGACGGTTTCGGGGGGAAAAAAAGAAGCCTGGAGCCGGCCGGGCCCTTCCGGTGGCTCCTTGCCCGTCGCAGCCTGAATCGAGTCGTCGCGGTCGCCCCCGGGCGTTGTGTGATCGAGCACCGTCTCCGTCGCCCGAGCTATTCCATGTCCGAAATTGCCGTTGCTTGTGCGCACAAGATCACCTCTGCCGCTTGGACGAGTCGCGAAAAAAATGCCCCCTGAACCCTCCACGGGTCGAATATAAGAAGGCAAGCCGTCGTTAATTCCGGTTATTGAGGCTGCTCGAGGTTCTTACGGCCCCTCGCAACACTCCGCTTCCACAACTCCTTGGATGGCACGGAATCCGACTGGATTCACTTTGGCTTCCGAACGTTGACCAACCCTGCCAACTCCATGGCAAAATCCCACCACTTGGTCAAGTGCGTCATCGGCTTCTGTGGTCCTCACTGCCATCGCGTCAGCGAGGCGTTGATCAGTGATAAGAAGCCAAACCCAGCCAACAGGTCTCACCCTACTGGCATTGTCGCCGAAATCAGGGGCGCAATGCAAGCCATCCCGGGACCATTTTCCTGGTAATAATCAGGTTTTCCCGCCCCCCCCAGAGTGACTTATTGGCGAGATAATCGACCACGTTAAGGAAGGGCACCGACGCGCGGACTCGGTAGCCTGTCAACCTTGATGATTCTCGGCCCGCGGCGAATCCAAGCGACAGCGATTTGGATGACGACATGGCACTGCGTCAATCAGAACTCGACGTTTCTCCAACGCTCGCGTACCGTGGTGGCGCGCCCACGGGAGAAGGTTGCTTCCAAAGGAACTGTTCACGGCTTATCGTTGAGGAAAGATGCGCGTCGTAAGCATGGCGAGTGGAAGGCTAAAACCCCATGACCAAACCGTGCAGGTCTGGTGTTATCCAGGGATTTTTGGAATCGGAAGCCAGGTTTTGTTACGGGCTGCAAGAAACCACGACAAAACCACTCGGGTTTCTTTAGGGTTTGACCAAGCGGTAGTCCTCGCCATTGAGACTGCGGGTCACGGAAAGCTGCCAGTTTTCCAGGCTTTCCCGCATGCGTTTCACGCGTGTGCGGTGCTCGGGAGCGCCGGCCAGATTGGTGGCTTCCATCGGATCCTTCTCCAGATGGTAGAGCTCCAGTTGAATGTTGTTCTTTTCCTTGCGATGCAGCTTCCAGGGCCAGTCGAGCCAGGCGGCATGGCCGACGAACTTGTCTTCGGGGAATTGAGGATATTCATCGATGTCCTTGCGCAGGCGTTCGGGGTAGGGCGTCGGCTTTCCGGCGTGCTGGGCCTGCATCACCGCCTTTAGAATGCGATCGCTCCAGGTTCCCTGGCCACCCTGCAGGCCAAACCAGAACCCGATGGGCGGACGACTTGAAACCTTGCCCTCGATGATCGGGGCCAAGTCAATGCCATCCCAAGCGTAGTGACTCTTTGGGGTCACGCCGACCATGGAGAGCACGGTGGGCATCATGTCGGAGGTGGTGGCGGGGACGTCGATTTCACCCGCTTTGATCTGGGCCGGCCACTCCAAGATGGCGGGCACGCGCAGGCCTCCTTCGTAAATACTGCCTTTTTTCGCCCGGCCGCCGGAGCTTTCCTCGCGAAGGCCGCCGTTATCGCTGCAATACCACACAATCGTGTCGCGGGCGATGCCGAGCGTCCTGAGTTCCTGTCGCAGCCGCCCGAAGGCGTGATCGAGCACGGTGATCTCCCGGAAGTAGTCCGCGCCCTTGACACCCTCATAGGGATCGGGCCCGGACGGTTTCTCCAAATGCGGGTCGTGGGGGGAAGGGAACCAGGCGATCGCGAACATGGGTTTTTCGTCGTCCCGGTGCTTGCGCAGAAAGGAAATGGTCTCGTCGATCGTGATCTCGGATCCCGAGCCTTTGATCTGTTCCACAACCCCGTTTCGGCTGAGAAACGGGTCGTTATCGAAGAAATTGAGACCAATAACCCACTCGTCGAAACCGCTGTTGCCCGGATTCACGGGACTGTCTTTTTGGGCGGAGCCGACGTGCCATTTGCCGAACATGCCGGTGACGTAGCCCGCGTCGCGCAAGGCTTCGGCAATGGTTGTTTCCTGGGGGCGCATGTAGCGGCCGTGGTTGGTGATCTTGATCCGGATCGGGTGACGCCCGGTCAGAACACTGCCGCGGGTGGGAGAACAAACCGGGGCGGCGGCGTAGAATCGGTTGAAGACCAGACCGTCCTCCGCCATGGCGTCCAGGTTCGGGGTTTTCACGACCGGGTGACCGTTGTACCCCGTATCGCCCCATCCCTGGTCGTCCGCCATGACGAGGATGACGTGAGGGCGTTCGGCGTGAACCGCGCTCGTTACGATGCCAGTGCAAAACAATGCCAAGGCCAATGATTTCGCCAAGTGTTTCATGGGTCGGTCTCCCTGGGTGGTGTGGAAGCAGGGGCGGAACAAGAACGCCCGACGATCATCCAGTATAACAGTTCGCCCGCGGGTCGCGCAACGGCGCGCGGCCACCGGCCTTGCGAGGCGGAATGATTCGTGCGACACTATTGGTTTTGAGACATTCCAACGGTTCGCGGTCATCGACCCGGGAATTATATTTCAGGCGATTGGATTTTTCCGGGTGGAAAGCGGCCCGACGCAAGCCGTCCTCCCGTTGGTCGGACTCGCGGCGGAGAAAGTCATCCGAGACCGGTATATTCTGTCAATTTCCACCCAGCCAAGAATGCCCGTCTGACCAGAGAATCTCCCCACCTGGATTATCAAGTACGCTGACTTGCCATTTTGAGGATTCAACTGATGAAACACGCAGCGACGATTTTTTGCCTCGGACTCGCCCTTTCCCTCGATCCAGCCCAGTGCGTGGAGGCGTCGGAATCAGAAGATCTCCAGCGGGATTACAACGTGACGCCGATTCCCTTCAGCCGCGTCGACGTGGCGGACGATTTCTGGACGCCTCGTCTGGAGACGAACCGCACGGTGACCATCCCGTACGCGTTCGAGCAGTGTGAAAAGACCGACCGGATCAGCAACTTCGAAAAGGCGGCCGGTCTGAAGGAGGGAAAGCACGAAGGCGCCGCCTTCAATGATTCCGATGTCTACAAGATCATGGAAGGAGCGGCCTATTCGCTGCAGGTGCATTCCGACCAGGAAATGCGGTCATACCTGGACCGGTTGGTTCATGTGATCCAGAAGGCCCAGTGGGATGATGGCTATCTCTTCACGTTCTATTCCGTGCCTGACCATCAACCGGAAAAGCGTTGGACGAACATCCAATGGATTCACGAACTGTACTGCGCGGGACACATGTACGAAGCGGCCGTCGCGCACCACGAAGTCACCGGCGACGAGACGTTCTTGAAAATCGCCAAGGAGAACGCCGATTTGATCCGCCGCGTCTTCAACCCCGACGGTCGCACCGACCCGCCGGGCCACCAGGAAATCGAAATTGCCCTCTGCAAGCTGTACCGCGTCACCGGTAACGAGAAGTATTTGGACCAGGCCAAGTTCTTTCTGGATCAGCGGGGGCGAAAAGGCCAACGAGGCCCGGACGGAAACGGGGGACTGTACGGGACCTACGGCCAGGATCACAAGCCGGTGGTTGAACAGACCAAGGCGGTCGGCCACAGCGTCCGGGCCGCCTACCAGTATACCGGCATGGCGGACGTGGCGGCCTTGACCGGAAACATGGATTACATCAAGGCCATCGATGCAATCTGGAATGACGTGGTAACCACCAAGCTGTACATCACCGGCGGCATCGGCGCGGCCGGCGGCCATGAGGGATTTGGCGGACCCTACGAACTGCCCAATATGACGGCCTATTGCGAAACGTGCGCGTCCATCGCGAACATCCTCTGGAACCATCGCATGTTCCTGATGCACGGCGACGCGAAGTACATCGACGCGCTCGAACGCACCATGTACAACGCCGCCCTGTCCGGAATCTCCATGGAAGGCGATCGCTTCTTCTATCCGAACGTGCTCGAATCGACCGGCCAGCACCAACGCAGCCCCTGGTTCGGCTGCGCCTGCTGCCCGTCCAACATCGCCCGTTTTATTCCGTCGGTTCCCGGCTTCGCTTACGCTTCCAAGGAGAACGACGTCTACGTGAACCTGTTCCTCGGCAGCGATGTCACGATCGACACCGCGAGCAACAAGATCCAGCTTGCCCAGGAGACTCGTTATCCATGGAACGGCGACGTGAAGATCACTCTGACCCCGGAGCGAACGGGCAGGTTTACCCTCAACGTCCGGATACCGGGCTGGGCCCGAAACCAGCCCGTGCCGAGTGACCTCTATTCGTTTGTGAACGAGATGGCGGACGAGGCGTCAATTGAAGTGAATGGTGAGTCCGTATCTTTCGATGTTGCCCGGGGATACGCGCGGATTGAACGCGAGTGGGAGCAAGGCGACACGATCGAGTTGCAGTTGCCGATGCCGATCCGCCGGATCATCGCCCATGAGAAGGTGGCGGCCGACAAAGGAAAAGTAGCCTTGCAGCGCGGCCCGATGGTCTATTGCTTGGAAGGACCGGACAACAACGGCAAGGTCCTCGACCTGGTCATCCCCGACAACGCGGAGTTGGGCAGCCGATATCAGCCTGACCTGCTGGGCGGCGTCGTCACGATCAGCGGCGAGGCGGAAACGGCGAAACGGACGTTGGACGGCCGGATCGTCCCGGATAAGAAACGATCCTTCATGGCGATCCCGTACTATGCATGGTCGCATCGTGGTCGAAGCGAGATGACGGTCTGGCCCGCTCGCGTCCCCCAGGCGGCTCGCCCCCAGCCCGCCGATACGTTGACCCATATCAGTAAAACCACGGCCTCCTTTGTCCACGTTTCGCTGGACGCGATCAAGGATCAGAATGTGCCGGCCAACTCGGCCGATTCCTCCCGTTTGCACCTCGATTTCTGGCCACATACCGGCACCACGGAATGGGTGAAATTCGAATGGGAACAGCCTCGTGAGTTATCGAGTGTCAAGGTCTACTGGTTCGACGACACGGGCCGCGGCGCGTGCCGCGTGCCAAAGTCATGGCGAGTGCTTTACGCGGATGCCTCGGACGAATTTCAACCCGTGAAAAACCGCGGTCCCTACCGCACTGAAAAAGACCAATTCAACCAGGTTGCGTTTGATCCCGTCACGACCAAGGCCATCAAGATCGAAATCGATCTGCGGGAAGAATTCTCCGCCGGGATTCAGGAGGTCGTGATCGAATGAAATCGCGAGACGTACCGCCGGCATCGGAACAATGTGGGCGACGGGGACTTAAACCACGGATTTCACGGACGACACGGATGAGGATCCCGACCGAAAGACACGCCAAACGGGCCCCATGGATTTCTGGTTGGTGGCGGCCGGGCGTCCGGTCAGCGACGGGACGGCATCAGCCAGCATCGCGATAGATGGCGGGCTCATCCGTACCGTCGCCATTCCAGTCGCCCACGACCGGTTTTGCTTTCGCGTCCCCGAGCCGGAACACTTCGTCATGGGCGTCGATCTGGTGGTTTCCGTTGGAGTCGAGTGTCCAGGTGCCTTTGCGATAGATGCCGATCTGATCGATTCCATCGCCGTTGAAATCGCCGACCACCGGTAGATCACCGAGTTCGCCGAACGTGGCGATCACATCCTGATCGGTGTACCGGCCGTCCCCGTCGACATCCAGGTACCAGGTACCGCCGCGGAACACGCCGATGGAATGGATTCCGTCACCGTTCCAATCACCAGCAACGGGCACATCGCCCGCGAACCCGAACCGGAAGACGTGATCAATGACATCGATACGTGGGGATCCGGCCGCCGTGTGTTTCAGCACCCGGTGACCATCGGTCGCGTCCCGCGGCTCCGGCGGCAGGTTCTTGGGGGGCGCGTCGGCATGGCGCAGCAGGCGCGGATACTGATTTTGTGGACTGGGAAGTCCCGGTTCAGCCCTGATCGCGTGTGGGTCTCCCCGCCATTCGGGACCGAAAATCCCAATGTCATCCTTTCCGTCACCGTCCCAGTCGCCCACGATCGGGAGATCTTCGATCGCGCCAAGCCGGGCCCATAAATCCTCGGCGTCCCACCGGCCGTTGCCGTTGACATCAATGAACCATTGACCTTGATGATAAACTCCGAACTGGGAGGTGCCATCGCCGTTGAAGTCGCCGCTAATCGGGATGCCGCCGGGAATACCGAATACGACACTTTCCGAAGCGGCCTTCATCCCTCGAAGCGTGCCTTCTGGCAGGGTCCACCGCCCCTGGTCCATGGTCATGGAAACCCATTGGGGTTGATGCAGGTACGAGATGGTGCGCCAAGTGCCCTTCACGGTGTTGGTGTCCGGTCGCGAACCGCGTGGCATCCCGCCGTTGACGACGCTTAAATGCCACGTCATCCGCGGTTCACTTCCGCCTGAAATGTACCCGAAGTCGGGACTTGAGCGTGGTAGATCCGGTATCGAGGGTGGCAGCGGAATGGGCGGCGGTATCACCAGTTCCCGCGATTCAATGCTCGGAGGATCCGGCCTCGGTGGCGTAGGTGGTACGATCTTTCGCGTCACCATCACTTCACTGAAGTTGTTTTCCACCGACGATTGGCCCGGCCTCAACGGAATCTGCACGATTGCGTCGTCGCCCGGATCCTTCGCCAGCCTGCTCCTCAGCTGGTTAAGCAATTGCAGGAACGGGCCGTCGGGTTCGTGGCTGATGTTGAAGGGCAGTCCGCCCGTGGATCCTGGCGTGTCGATCCCGTCCTGATATGCTTCCGGATGCACTTGGTAGACGGCATAACTGCCAGGGGGCAAGCCACGAAACTCGTAGTAGCCGTCCGCGTCGGTCACGGCGGTGAGAGGGGCCTCGGAGTCGGTGCCGTCCAACGATTGTTGTCCAAGTATCGGCTGGCCGTTCAGGCCGTGCCTCAACTCGAGCGTGACACCGGCAATCGGACGATCACCGGGCTTCCGCTCCCCATCGCGAATATCGGCCAGCTTGTCGGGAATGTTACCGTCGGTTGTCTGAATAGGATGACCATCCTGGAACACGTAGCCGGAGATGGAAGCAGGGGGCAGTTCCGAGAAATTGTACCGCGCCAGCTGTTCATCGGCCCCGACGGCGATGGCGGTGATCAAATCCGTTGAGAAATCATTCCCGCCGTGCGATCCCGCTTGTTGCCCGCCATGAAAAAATTCCTCGGGCTGCAGTTCCCGGACGGCGTATTGCCCCGGTTCAAGGTCCAGGAATTCATAATGCCCCCCCGCGTTCGTGCGAGCCGTCTCCAGGATGTTGCCGTCGGCGTCGAGCAGTTGAACCGTGACCGCTTCGATCGGTTCCTCACCCTCGTCAAACACCTCGTTTTGATTCGGATCGACATAGACGATCCCGGAGATGCTGCCCGGAGTAAGTTCGGAGAAGTTGTAATGCACCAGCTGCTGATCCGGGCCCACCGGAATGCCGGAGATCAGGTCATTCGCCGAGTCGTCGCCACCGTGCGATCCGGCTTGTTGGCCGCCGTGAAAATACCCCTCGGGCTGCAGTTCCCGGACGGCGTATTGCCCCGGTTCAAGGTCCAGGAATTCATAGTGCCCTCCCGCGTTCGTGCGAGCCGTCTCCAGGATGTTGCCGTCGGCGTCGAGCAGTTCAACCGTGACCGCTTCGATCGGCTCCTCACCCTCGTCAAACACCTCGTTTTCATTCGAATCGGCGTAAACGATCCCGGAGATGCTGCCCGGAGTAATTTCGGAGAAGTTATAATGCACCAGCTGCTGATCCGGGCCCACCGGAATGCCGGAGATCAGGTCATTCGCCGAGTCGTCGCCACCGTGCGATCCGGCTTGTTGGCCGCCGTGAAAATACCCCTCGGGCTGCAGTTCCCGCACGGTGTATTGCCCCGGTTCAAGGTCCAGGAATTCATAGTGCCCTCCCGCGTTGGTGCGAGCCGTCTCCAGGATGTTGCCGTCGGCGTCGAGCAGTTGAACCGTGACCGCTTCGATCGGCTCCTCACCCTCGTCAAATACCTCGTTTTCGTTCGGATCGGCGTAAACGATCCCGGAGATGCTGCCCGGGGCAATCTCGCAGAAGTTGTACTGCAGCAGGTGCTGATCCGAGCCCACCGGAATGTCGGAGATCAGGTCATCCACCGAGTCGTCGCCACCGTGTGAACCCGCCGATTGCCCTCCGTGAAAATACCCGGCTGGCTGCGTTTCACGCACGGCGTGAACGTCCGGAGTGAGCCCTTGGAATATGTACGCACCCTCCTCATTCGTATGGGTTGTCGCAATGACCCCGCCGTCGGCGTCCAGCAACTCGATCTTTACGTCGGGGATCGGGTCCTCGTCGGAATCGAAATGGCAGTTCCGGTTCGTATCCGCGTACACCACACCCTGGATCGAGCCGGGCAATAGCTCACCAAAGTTGTATTCAACCCCCGCTGAGCCCCACAACAGTTCAATGTCGTTGATCGTGTCGCTCTGGGATACCGAGCCGGACACCTCGCCGTCGACTCTTCCCGGCGTATCATCGCCGTCGAGCCAGTCGTCTGGCTGGCTCTCGGATAGGCTATAGGTGCCGGCCGAGAGGCCAACAAATTCGTAAAACCCGTCGGCATCCGTCTCCGTCACGCCCACTCGTTCACCCTCTTGATCGAATAACGCCACGGTGACGTCCGAAATCGGCTCTTCACCGTCTTCATGCAAGCCGTTGTCATTGCGGTCATGATAGACGTAGCCCGAGAGGCTGGCAGGCAGATGTTCGCAGAAGTCGTACTCCCGCGCATCGTTGCCGGGCTGCAGGTCGACATCCACGATGGTGTTGGCATCGACGACTCGACCTCGCGTCGTCCCGTCCACGTGGCCGGCCGCCGCGCCGGCATCTATCAGGCCGGGTGGCGTGATTTCAATGACGGAATACGTGCCCGGTTCCAGATCGACGAACTGGTAATTCCCGTCAGCGTCGGTGACCGTTTCGCCGACTATTTGTTCCGTTGCATCCAGCAGGTGAACCGTCACGCCCGCAACGGGTTCCGTCGTGGTGCCGTCACCGAAACACTCGCCGTGACGATCCGAAATACACACGCTACCGGCGAGAGTGGCTGGTAGGAGCTCACCGAAGTTGTACTCCACGCCACCCTCTCCACCAGCGAGGAAGATGTCTTCAATATCGTCGCCCGGATTGACCGCCATGCCCCGCCGTTCGCCGTTGACCGTCCCGGCGGTGTCGAGACCGTCAAGATAGCCGTCGGGTTGGACCGGTTGCACGACACGATAGGTCCCGGGCGACAGATCAAGAGCTTCATAATACCCGCTCCCGTTCGTGGTGACCGTCACGGTTTGTTGCGGCTCCACCGTGTCGACGGGAATTATGTCGATCGTGATGCCGGCCAGACCTTGTTCCCCGCTGTCACGAACCCCGTCGTTATTGTCGTCGGAATAGACAAAGCCGCTGATCGAGGCCGGATCAATCTCTTGCTCTATACCAACAAAAGCACCCGCCGTGCGGTCACGTTTCTCTTGCCAGTTGTCCTCTGGTAAATCCAAACCTGTCGCATCGAGCGCGTCGTCATAACGATTCCAGAAAATGGTGTCGGCTTCAGCGTCCTTGTAGTGCGGGGCCGAGAAGTGCGCGACCAGTTGCGAGCTTTGGAACTCGACACCCGAGGTGATGGGATCAATGCCTGCGTTGATCGTCTCGAGATCCGTTTCTTCTGAATCGAAATCCACCACTTCATCCACGTCTATGGAGAACACGAGTCTGTCCCCTGGCCCGAAATTCCGAAACTCCAGGACTAGCTCGGACGATCCGTCCTCCACATGCGCCTGCACGTCCGCGTCGGAATTGCTCGACGTCAATTTCTCGACCGAGAATCCCATCGAACCATCAGCCCCCAACTCCCCCGGTTCCGTGTCAAAGAACACGTCACCCACCGAAAACCCCGGGGTGTTCTGGTCGCCGTTGATGACCAGCCGCGTCAGTTCCGTGTCGGAGGCCCCGCCTGAAAAAGTGACTTCAAATCGATCGCCGTGCGAGTCGGACCCCATGTCTTCCTCTACATAAATGGTGCCCAATTCGATCGGATCGGCCGAGAGCATCTCTCGCGGTTCCATCTTCTCGAACGTGCAGCGACGCGTGCAGCGAGGCGTGCAGCGACGTTGAAAGTTCGTCTCGCTTGACGCGAGCTTCTTGCTCGTCAACCCGCGACGCCCCCCACGCGATAGAAGCCTTGAGAACAATTTCACGCTAAGCCTCCGTGCTGCCTTGCCTCAAAATCAGTTCACGTTCCTCCAGAACCTCCGCCCACGCTTCCACGGACTCTGTTGGTTATCGGACAGTAACCCGCCCCGTCCTCATTCAAACCGACGGGTTATCTCAGTTAGTGAGGCTGGAGAAAATAGGGGGCGGTGGAAGAGGGTGGCCGCGTGGAGAAGGCCTTGGTCATAACTTGGTCCGCGCGAGACCGGAGGAGGGGTATTTGTTCACTATACGGGCGCCTAAGAAGGGTCCGCCGTTTTACCCGATTGAAGCCCCAAACCTGGACTTTTCCAAGATCGCAGCCGTTCACGGCCGGAGGCCTTGAACGGCTACGTATGGTCTCTCTGATGAGTCCGGAGCGCGGAGGGAATATCGAATATCGAGCAAGGAATTTCGAATGATGAAGTTGGGCAGAATACGGATCAATGCCGGTGAACCATGAACTCTCTGAAGGCTGTCTACTTGCAGTTACCGGCGTTGATTAGCGGTTGTTTTACTCCCGACCCGTGAACGGTTACCCAAGATCAATTCACGCCGACACTGCTAGCATCCGACGAACTTACGACCGAGGCCCGTGGAGGATGGCCGCGTGATGGGGGGGTCTTTATGATGCCTGGTGGCTCGATTTCGCGTTTCGGGCTTCATTCCCCTGGCCGCGGGTTGCGACATGGCGCAGCGTCGTTTAGTCGCCGTTACTTGAATTGGCTTCTTGGATCAAGCTCGTGGTTATGGCGGAGAACACGGGCGCCATTTGTTCAAATTCAGAGTCTTCGGCTTGGGAGAGCAGGACACACGTGCGATCACCGAGCGAGAAACTCCGGACCGCGGCGCTGACCACGAAGTGCAAGCAACAAAACTGCAGATCGTATCCGGGCAGTGGAGTTCCCTCGATATGGTCCTTCACGGCCTCCACGTCCGCTTCTTCATATTCCCGTTGGATCGACTGTTTCACTTCCGCGGCCAGCCGCTGCAGAGACTCCACCGATTCAAAGACGTGCAACATCCAAAACCCACTTCCCGGGCTCTGCAGCGTGACGCAGTACTCGTCCGGTTTCGGTTCGTCTTCCTGTATCTTCCAATTCTCCGGATAGCAAAAGCGAATGCCGTTTCGATCATATGTCGCCACCATCGGTCCGTACCCTTATCGAGCCTCGTTCGCCTTCACGGCTTTCTCGAAAACGTCTTTCATGCTCACGGGCTTGCCGCCTTGGCGTTTGCTTTCGTCGGCCGCTTCCATGAACGTGTAGATCTCCAGCGTTTCGGCGGCGGAAACCGGCGGTTTGCCCGTCTTGAAGAATCGGCAGATTTCGAGCACCAGCGGTTTGTATCCCTCGTGCTCCCCGGCGTTCCCGGTGCTCTTGGTGCCCACCACTCGGGCGCCGTACCCTTTCTTTCCCTGGAAGGTTCCGGTCCGTCCATCCGACCAGACGCCAACGACCTTCTCCCGTGCCTCGCGGGTGACCGTTTCACAGCCGGGCCCCATGATCGTGAAGAGGATTTCACAGCCATGGATCCCATACCAGAAGAGGTCGGGGTGATGAGGCTCAATACTCATGGGACTCCATGCCGTACAGCTTTTAATTTCACCAAACTGCTCATTCCCGCCGCGGGCGGACTGGAAACCAGAACTGAACCGAAGCGATGAACTAGAAAAACAGGGCACGTTGTTCTCTTTGGCCAACCGGAAAATCTCGATGCAATCGCTCAGGGAGGCAGCCAACGGCTTGTCGATGAAAAGGGGCTTGCCCGCCTCGATCACCGGCCGGGCCATCTCCAGATGAGGTCTTCCGTCCACTTCTTCCAAAAACACGACATCCACGTGCTCGAGCATCTCCGGGATCGAGTCGTGGATTGTTACCCCTCTTTCCCGCATCGCTTCCGTAAACTTCTCGCGCCGTCCCCAACTGGCAGGATTGTCTTTGACGCCGCCGGGAAAACCCGCCACGACCTTCACGTCGGCCAACGGGCCCGAGGCATTCGGATCGTTGACCACATCGGTAAAGGCTGGCACGTGAGACGTCGTCAGCCCGATCATGCCCGCCTTCAGCACATTCCG
>JBNJEM010000008.1:0-33568 GCA_051745935.1 Planctomycetota bacterium | reverse complement strand
AATATACCGGTCGCCGATGACTTTCTCCGCCGCGAGTCCGACCAACGGGAGGACGGCTTGCGTCGGGCCGCTTTCCATCCGGAAAAATCCAACCGCCTGAAATATAAAACCTGGTCGCCACTACCAAGTATCCCTGGGTGAAACGAAACCTGAAGGGTATTGTCATGGCTTTCTCAAAAAAAAGCAATCGTTCACGGGCAAAAGACTGATATCCGCCGGCGTTCGCACGTCCGTTGCACATATTGAGGAAAGGCTTTTCTAGGTGCAAATGCCACGGGCTTGTCCCGTGGTCTGTTACGTTCCACGCTACCGACGGGCAGGCGTGGTGTGTCTGGCCGGTGTGTAGCGGCGAGCGTGAACCACCACGGGACAAGCCCGTGGCATCCATGCGGGACTTGCGTGTCCAGGCCGTGTAGGCGCGCCCGTGAACGGCTTTCTCAAAAAAAGGAATCGTTGACGGTATTTTGGGGCTCTTGGAAACTTTCTCGCGAAAGTCGCCCCGACTGCAATCTAGGTATCTCTTTAGCCATCTGAAGCACGAGTTTCCTCCGTTGCTTGTTGTTGGCTGGCCCCTCGACGAAAGCGGCTGATGAAAAGCCCGACGAGGAGTATGGTCATGGTGCCGACGACGGGGACCATGAAGGCGTGGAGCGGGCTGAGCCACCCGGCGGCGGCGTCTTGAAGGGCAATTCCCCACTGATACGCCATGCCGTCCTTCCGCTGTTCAAGCAAGTACTCGATAAGCTTCGGGAAAGACATCCAGAGGATCATGAGCACGCCGGTAATCACGCCGCTGACCGCGGCTACATTTTTCGCTCGACGACTGATTATCCCCAGCAGGAACAGTCCGCACATGCCGCCGCCGAATATGCCCGAAAGGGTCCACCAAATGTCCAGGGCGCTTTCGGTCAATTTCACGAGCAGAAGGGCCATGCCAGTGCCCAGCGCGCCCCAGACAATCGTGCTGGCATAGAGAGCGAACATGCACTGTTTGTCGCTGGCCTGGCGGTTGAAGAAACGCCGGTAGTAGTCGCTCATCAACAGGGTGGCCGAGGAATTGAGACTGGTGGAGACGGTGCTCATCGCCGCCGCGAACACCGCCGCGATAAGCAACCCCGTCAATCCCGGTGGAAGATGCTTGGCAATGAAATGGGGGAACACGCGGTCGCCAATGTCCTCGCCTTCCAGGGTAGCCGCCTTCTCCCGCAGTTTCGTCCGATATTCGGCCGTCAACGCCGAGTCGCCGGTTCCCCCCCGCTCGTACTCGGGATAGATGCCCTGCTGCATAAGGCGTTGCCGGGCGACCAACCGCCGGACTGCCGGCAGCTCGTCCTCGTGCTGCTCGGCATGATAATAGACAAACAGCGTCGTACCGATCAAAAAGAACACGGCCGAGACGGGCACATAAAGCACGGCGCCGAGCCAGAGGCTTTTTCGGGCTTCCCTATCGCTGCTCGAGGCAATGTACCGCTGGATATAGCTCTGGTCGATGCCAAAATTCTGCAGATTGATGAACAGACCGTACAGCAAGACGACCAGAAAGGTGGCACTGGTGCCGTCAAACCAGAAGGTTCCTTGCTGGATCCCCGCGCCAAACTCGCCCAGGCTGAACTTGCCCTCTTCCGTCGCCACGCGAAAGACTTCCACCGCGCCTCCTTCCACGCCAAACATCATCACGATCAGGCAGAGCACAGCGCCGGCCATCAGGACCATCGCCTGGATCCCGTCGGCCCAAATCACGGCGGTAATCCCCCCGACAAACGTGTAGATCGTCACGGAAACGCCAGTAATCAGGATGATTAGCCGGATGTCCCAACCAAAAATGACGGCCAGGGGCAAGGCCATCAAATACATGACCACCCCCATGCGAGCGATCTGGGTGAGCAGATAGAAGACGCTGGCATAGAGCCGGGCCCAAACTCCGAAGCGACGCTCGAGCATGGCGTAGGCCGACACCTCGCCGCTGGCGCGGTAATACGGCAGGAACCACCGCACGGCGATCCACGTGGCAATCGGGATGGACAGACTGAACACGAAGGGATTCCAGTTGTCGGCGAACGATTTGCCAGGCAGGGCCAGATAGCTGATACTGCTCAGGTACGTGGCGAAGATCGACAGTCCGCACACCCAGCCGGGCAACGAACGGCCTCCGGCGGTGAAGCCTTCCGTGGAACGGCTCTTTCGCCAGAAGTAGAAACCGATCGACATCGTCCCCAGAAAATAAGCGATCAGCACGCCCCAGTCGAGCTGTGTGAAATGGCTGTTCATCAGGTTTTTCTCTCGCGGGAAAAATCGGAAGTAGGCTCGCGTGATGATTCCGGCGGTGGCGTCGAGGTTTCAGGCCATCGTTGCGTTCGCTCGCGAATTCGTCACGTCTTCAATCGTGGCCCGCCGGCGCCGACCAGCGGCGTTGGGCAAGCCGTCATTGACGGGGCCAGGCCTGGGATGACACAGGGGACCCATCGAGACATCCACCATTGGCTTGGCGAGAGCCCTGATATACTTCAGGCGGTCGGATTTTTCCGGGTGGAAAACTGCCGGACGCAAGCCGTCCTCCCGTTGGTCGGACTCGCGGCGGACAAAGTCATCCCCGATCGGTGTATAAAGCCTATCCATACCTTGTTCCTTATCACGTACGCGGGGACGGTGGGCGTTGTCCTCGGAGGTTGTCCCCCGCGGAGACGGTATCCATTATACGCGATGGGAAGGCCGTCTTGCGAGCTGACAGACGGTATCAAGCCGGGGTAGTGAGCGGGCTGGTCTGGCTGGGGCACGCTTCGAACGCCGAGGGCGGCGTCTTTGTAGGCGTCCCGTTCCTGCTTGCCGCCACCTTTGCGACGGCGGTGGGAACCGGTCACGGGACCACGGTCGCCTTCACTACGCGGATGTATCCGACAGGGCTGGTGATGGGAACCGATCCGGCGTGGCTGTTCGGCGCGATAGCCTCCGGAGCCGCGTGGCTGGAGTGCGGGGATCTACGTTCGCCTGGCACCGCGTTTCGGTTTCAACCAGCCCTGCATTTGCTCCAGATCGTTCGACCAACTCTTGCCGATGCGTCGCTGGCAAAAGGTTTGGAACGCCAAATCGACGGTTTCCTTCAACCGCCGGAGGCCGTCAATACGCTCTTCCAAAACGCACCGCCCCTCGGCATCCTCGTCGATCTGGACCCTCGCGCCGTTGACCGTGAACATTTCGCCCTGCAGCGTCAGCTCGTATTGCTCGCCCTCACGGACCAAAACCAAACCGGCTTTGCGGGGCAGCTTGCCCGAACGAATGGCCTGTTCCGCCTCCGGTAAAGACGTTGGATCTTCCGCCGTGATGGTTTCCTTGCCCGATTCTCCCCGCGGACATTCCAGTGTAATCGTGCGGTTGAACATCCCGGTCAGCTCGGAGCCGTCCGGCAGTTCAATCGTGTCCCCCTGCGTGTCCCAAAGCCACCATAGCCAAAGAAGGAACTCGTTGCCGAGGAAGTCGTAGTTGTCCTTGTCGGCATTCCACCAGGCAACGTCGACACGGTCTCCGTCCCCACGAAAGTTGGCGGGAAGCGTTTGGTTTAGCGCCTGTCGGTGCCTGGCCGCCGCCGCCCACTCGCTGGCCATTTTCCCTGATGAAAGCCGCCGCGGTTCAACGTCGAACGCTTGGAACATGAGCTCACTACAGGCATCATTCGCCGCGATGCTGGTTCCCCCGCAGTAGAGCAGGGCGTTGTTGGCATCCCACAGCACGGGAAACTGTTGCATCCGCTGAAACTGACCGCTGGCGGCCGCTTCTTCGCAGCGGGCCTCGACGGCTTCCTTGGCCTCTTGGCGTTGAGCCTTGGTGGGGCGGCGACCGGGCGAGTCAGCCGTCAGCATGGCCAACTCAATCTGCAGCCACGCCCGCTGAATCGCGGCGGGAACCCGATTGGTGTCGATCCGAATGGCGAAGTGCAATGCATCCCCGAACACGTTCTTCTCCAGATCGAAGTCATTGTCGAGCAGGTGATGCCCTCCTAAGAATCCGACCCTCGTCTGCTCGTGCGAGTAACTTTTGGCCTCACCGATGGCGTGCTGCTTCAGCGCGTCCAGGTCCTCCGGCTCGAACTGACGCGGCGGCGTCCCGTCGATGCGAAAACAATCAAAGCTCATCGTTCCAGACATGAATCCCATAAGTGCTCCTTGCTATTGGGTTCGAGGGTAGGGCAGGGGGGCAGCGAGGCTGGAGGGGGTAATGGGGAGGCTCCGCCTCGATCGTATCTTTCAGGCGGTCGGATTTGTCCGAGTG
The DNA here is from genome assembly GCA_051745935.1 of Planctomycetota bacterium. Taxonomy (GTDB): domain Bacteria; phylum Planctomycetota; class Planctomycetia; order Pirellulales; family Pirellulaceae; genus JBNJEM01. Next base: position 29,305 of record JBNJEM010000008.1, on the reverse strand, counting down.
GAAAGCTGCCCGACGCAGACCGTCCTCCTGTTGGTCGGACTCGCGGCGGACAAAGTCATGCCGATTGTCCCGTAACCCGGGGTTTTGGAAGCGAGGGCTCGGTTTTGTCACGGGCTGTAAAACACCGACGGCAGCCCAATACGCCGCGGGCCAACAGCCCTTCTCCGGCCTTCATTCAAACGTTCGCTGGCCCCTTTTTCCGCGATTGGGTCGAGGGGGATTCTTTACGCGCAACCAGCCAAGTTCTTGCCATTTCGTGCCAGATTTCACCTGTAACCGTCTCGCCTCCAGGGCCTGGGCCACGCGAACAAAGGGAACCTGGAATAAGCCGAAGATCAGGAGGCGTCATTCATTCGTGTCTTTGTGCTTCGTCATTCATCCGTGTTTCACTCCCGTGAACGCGTGTCGCGAAATCCCGTTCGGCCCCTAAGTGGTCGCTAGCCGGTGCCATCTTGCAGCATTGAGCTTATGGCGAGGCGGGCTTCTTGGAGCGCCTCCGGGAGTTTTTCCGGGGACTTGCCACCGGCTTGAGCCATGTCGGGGCGACCGCCGCCGCCGCCGCCGAGCACCGCCGCGGTCCGTTTCACCCAATTCCCCGCGTTTCCCCCCAGATCAATCACGTCGCGACTGAGTCCGGCGACGAGCGTGACTTTGGAGTTTCGGACGGCCGCCAGCAGGACCGCGGCCTTGTCCGTTTTTTTCCGGATCTGATCGATCAATTGGCGCATCAAATTGGCATTTCCACCGGGGATTTCGCAGATGACCACGTGGATGCCGTCCATCCGCTCTCCACGCTCGATCAAGGTATCGGCGGACAACGCTCCGGCCTGATCCAATTCCGCCACCCGCTGCTCTAGTTGCCGCACCTCATCCAACAGCGCGGCAAGCCGCTCGGGGACGTCGAACGGCGCCACGTTCAAAAGGCGAGCCGTTTCACGGAGGGCGGAGCGGATATCAGCGTAGGTTTTCAATTCTCCCGTCGCCTCGCCCGGCGCGGAACGGGGGTCCGCGGTCGCGGGGGCCGTGCCCGAGGAAAGCTTTTTCCGAAGGTCTCGAAGCGTCGAGGTGAGCCGCCGGGTCGTCTCCAACACGTCGTTCGGGGACACCTCCAAGGTTTCCGCGGCAGCGCGCAGCACGGCCTCGGTCCGCTTGGCATGCTCGCGGGCCTTTTCACCGGTCAACGCGAGAATTCGCCGGGTGCCCGTGGAAACGCTCTCTTCGGACACCACTTCGAATTCGCCAATGTCCTGGGTGTTGTCAACGTGAGTACCGCCGCACAATTCCCGGCTGAATTCACCCATTGAAACCAATCGCACCGGATCCGGATACTTTTCGCCAAAAAGCATCATGGCGCCTTTTTCACGGGCGTCCGCCAGCGAGACATACTGCCATCTCACTGGCTCGGCGGCCGAAATTCGCCGCTTGACATCTTGCTCCACCTGAACAATCTGATCGTCCGGGACGGGGGAGAGGTGGGTAAAGTCGAATCGCAACCAGTCGCTGTCCACTTTGGACCCCTGCTGCTGCGCGTGCCGCCCCAAATGCTTTTGCAATGCATGGTGTAGAAGATGCGTTGCCGAATGGGCTCGCCGAATGGCTTGTCGCCGCTTCCTGTCCACGCGAGCTTTGACCTTTGCGCCCGCCGACATCTCGCCCGACACGAGGCAACCCATATGGACAACCAAGTCGCCTTCAAGCTGCGTGTCGGAAACGCGAAACAGGAAGCCGTCTCCCGCGATTTCGCCCGTGTCCCCTGTTTGCCCACCCGCTTCCGCATAGAAAGGGGTTCGATCCAGGACGACTTGCACGGGCTCGTCCTCGCCGATTGGACGCAACGTATCACAGAGCTGACCTTGAGCAATGATGCCCCGGATTTCAGCTTCCAACTCATCCGTGTCATACCCTTCAAACGGCGTTTTCCGCACCACTTTCTTCAGGGATTCAATCGGGCCCGTTTTGAACAGCTCCGCCTGTTGTTTTCCCGAATCGATCCCATGCTGGATCATCGCTTGCCGAAACCCTTCGGTATCGAAGGTGAAATTCCGCTCAATCGCCAACGATTCGACCAGCTCGGGAGGGATACCATAGGTCGAATAAAGTTCGGCGGCATCGTTGCCATCCACCACGGTACGGTGCCGCGCCTCCATCGTGGAGAAGATACGGTCCACTTTGGCCAACCCCGCGTCCAGCGTGGAGAAGAATGATTCTTCTTCCCGCTCGATTACCCGGGCCACCCGATCCATCGTCTCGAGCAACTCGGGATACGGTTTCTTCATCATCTCCCCCACGGTCGGGACCAATTGAAAGAGAAACGGTTGTTCCACTCCCATTTGCCGTCCATCCAGCACGGCTCGGCGCAAGAGCCGCCGGATCACGTATTTTTCGCCCTTCGCCCCCGGATAAACATTTTCGTGAACGGCGAAGGCGCATGCCCGAACATGGTCGGCGATGCGGCGAAACCGCCGACCATTTTCACTGTTCGGATCATAGGACTGACCACAAATCTCAGCGGCTCGTTCGACGATGGGGCGCAGGATATCGATATGATAGTTCGTGCGGACTCCCTGCATCGCCGCCGCCGTACGTTCCAAGCCCATGCCCGTGTCGATATTGCAGCTTGGCAACGGTCTCAGATTGTCAGGCGGGTCGCCGACCCGATTGAACTGCGTGAAAACCAGATTCCAGATTTCCACGGTTTCACCAAAATCATCCCGATAGAAGATCTCGCTGCAGGGACCACATACGCCGTCCGGCCCCTGACTCGGTGCGTTGGCCGGCCAGAAATTCTCGTCCTCTCCCATCCGCCCGATGCGGTTGCTCGGGACGCCAATGTCATTGGCCCAGATTTCCGCCGATTCGTCGTCATCGAGATAGACCGTGACCGAAAGCCGCTCCGGATCAATCCCGAGCCATTTCTGGCTGGTGCAGAATTCCCAGGCCCACTCAATGGCCTCGCGCTTGAAATAGTCACCAAAGCTGAAGTTCCCCAGCATCTCGAAAAACGTGTGGTGATAAGCCGTTCGCCCCACGTTTTCAATATCGCCCGTTCGCAAGCACTTCTGGCAACTGGCCGCGCGGGTAAAGTCAAGCTTGACCTTGCCCAAAAAGTGGTCCTTGAACTGGTTCATGCCGGCCGGCGTGAACAGTACGGAGGGATCCCAAGTGGGGACCAGTACATCACTCTCACAGATCGTATGTCCCTTCGACTCGAAGAATGCCAGATATCGTTCACGTAGTTCGTCCGTCTTCATAACCGCTTCTGCTCAAAATGGGTCGATATGGGTGGATTCGCGTTCGTCGTGGGTGCGTCGTGGGTGAAGGTTCCATGGTATCCCACAACCCGGTTTTCCACCAGATGGCGAGCGGCCCCCCCGTGGCTCGGGGCGGTAACCGTTCACGGGCAAGAGCCTTATATCCGCCGACGTTCGCACCTCCGTTGCACATCTTGAAGGAAAGCTTTGCAAAACGCAAATGCCACGGGCTTGTCCCGTGGTCCGTTACGTTCCACGCTACCGACGGGCCAGGAGTGGTGTGTCTGGCCGGTTTGTAGCGGCGAGCGTGACCCACCACGGGACAAGCCCGTGGCATCCATGTGGGCTCCTGTGTCCAGGCCCCGTAGCGCACGCGTGAACGGCTACTCGGGGCGGAGTCCCGAGCCACGGACACGGCCTGCCAGAGGCGGGCCTGCCTCCATCTTCAGCCTCCGTTTCAGAGGCGTCCCGCGTGTTGGCGTCTGCCACGTGCCGCTTTCGGGGCGTGCGGTTATCCGGGAACATACAGGGGTGAGGTGGAGGAGCGGTTTGGGTTGGTTGAGCTACGTCTCGGAGGGGGGCACGATGCGAATGGCCTGCTCGGCCCGGACGCCACTGAGCCGTAGACGAACCTTTTCCTGTTTCTTCTCCGCGACCGCCGCGAAAAACTCTTTGGGGGTTTCCACGCGACGGCTCTCCACGTGACTGATGAATTGCCCGGGCCGCAACCCCGCTTTCCACGCGGACGAGCCCCTTTCCACGGCCAGCACGGCGACGCGCCGTTGCCCATCGCCACCCGGCCCTCCGAAGCCGTCCCATTCGGGCGGAAGTGCCGAGGGATATTCGACCCGCAGACCACGCCACTGGGCGGCTTTATTCTGCGAGAATGCTTTTCTGGCCGTATCGATGTACTTTTTGGATAGCACCGCGTTCGCCGTGATGGTCCGTTCCCCGTCGAGTATTCGGTGCGGGCGATGGATGGTCAGCGTGACTTTGGACTCAGCCGGGCGGCGACTCAACTCGCGAAATAGGACGTTTTTATCAAACACCTTGTCATCGTCCACATGGGTGATCACGTCGTCTTCGCGGAGGCCCGCTTGATCGGCGGGCGTGCCCGGTACCACCCGGGATACTCGGGCGCCAAACTTTCCCGCTTGCCGGTCCGCCAGGGAAAGCGACTCGGGTTGGACCCCAAGGAACCCATAAGAGGGAACGCGGCCCTGTTTGAGCGTTTCCAGGGTTTGGCGGAAAGCCTCATCCACGGGGATGGCGAAGCCAGCGGGTTGCTCGTACCCGGTCAACGCCGCCAGCGAGGTGGTCAAGCCAATCATCTCGCCTTCCAGGTTGATCAGCGCCCCCCCACTGGTCCCCAGATTCAAAGAGGCGTCGGTTTGGATCAGCGTGCCAAACTGGTGCAATGACTGCCGTGTCGTGTCGTACGGATCAGCTGGATCACGAGCCGCCCCGGCGCGGCGAAGATTCGAGATGATTCCCCAACTTGCGCTGGCCTCACCATCCCGTGCGATTCCATAGGGGTTGCCCAAGGCGATGACAAACATGCCCTTGCGTAATTTGGAGGTATCCCCGAACCGAATCGGTTGCAGATCATCGGCTGCGATTTTCAACACCGCTAAATCAGTCCAGGGGTCGCCCGCTCGCACCTCCTCGGGCACTTCCACGCGAGTGGCCCGAAAAGGGCGCCGTTGAACCCAAACGTAATAGTCGTTCTCTTGCGGCTTTCCCAGCACATGATAGTTCGTCAAAATGTGTCCGTCACGATCGATGACCACGCCCGTGGCGAATTCCTGGGGGACAAAATCGGGACTGCTCGGGGGCACCTGCAATCGGGGGACGCCCCCTCGGACCGCTGGAAAGCCATCCCGCCCTGGTTGGTCGGAAAGGCCGCGCGCGTGCTTGCGGACGCGCGCGATCGCCACCACCGATCGCTCCGCGCTGGCGATCGCCTCCACCATCGCCTGCTGTACCCCGACCGCGGCCTGATGCTGGTCAAGCTGCTGGCCGGATGCGCCGAGCGGACAGACGAACTGCGTGACAACCGCCACCAGCACACCCCACAAGCCGCGCCCCCGTGCCGCCCGGTCGCCCCCCACATTCTTGCCGGCTCTCATGCCAAGTTCCCCTTCCAAATTGCTCGGACGGCAGGAAATCCGAATGGTTTCGCGAACGGTTCGCGAGCAACGCCCCCCGTCCCGTCATGCTCCGTCCCGTCATGCTCCGTCCCGTCATGCTCCGTCCCGTCATGCTCGCGGCACGGCGCGTGCCATATCCGCAAACCCGCCGGGCGGCCGGCGTTCACGCATCCGCTGAAGGAAGGGGACGGCCCGTTATTCACCGCTCGGCGACGTGTCCCCATCGGAGGGTGAACCGGGATTGTCTTCCGCCACCTCTTCGGACTCATCCAAGCCATACCCAGTGGCCGCGAGCACTTTTTGCTTGATTTCTTCCGTCACGTCCTTGTGTTCAATCAGATAGTTCCGTGCTTTCTCCTTACCCTGTCCCAAATGCGAACCGCCGTATTTGAACCAAGAGCCGCTACGGGTCACGATTTTGTGAGTCACGCCCAAGTCGAGCACGTCGCCTTCGTAACTGATGCCGTCGGCGTGCATCATGTCAAATTCAGCGACCCGAAACGGCGGGGCCACTTTGTTCTTGACCACCTTGGACCGCACCCGCTGACCGACCACGTTTTCGCCGTCCTTGAGCTGGCCGATGCGGCGCACATCAATGCGGCATGAACAGTAAAACTTCAATGCCCGGCCCCCCGGCGTCGTCTCCGGACTACCAAACATCACGCCGATTTTTTCACGAATTTGGTTGATGAAAATGGTCGCTGTCTTGCTTTTGGAAATGGCGCCGGTGAGTTTCCGCAACGACTGACTCATTAACCGAGCCTGCAAACCGACGTGCGAATCCCCAATTTCTCCTTCCAATTCTTGCTTCGGAAGCAACGCCGCCACCGAATCGACGATGATGACGTCAACGGCGTTGGACTTGATGAGCATCTCCGTGATCTGCATGGCTTCTTCGCCGGAGGTCGGTTGGCTGACCAACAACGTGTCCAGGTCGACCCCCAGCTTCTTACCCCAACTGGGATCGAACGCGTGTTCGGCATCGATAATCGCGGCGATTCCCCCTAGTTTTTGCGCCTCCGCCGCCACATGCAGCGCCAGCGTCGTCTTCCCGCTCGACTCCGGACCAAACACCTCAATCACCCGTCCCCTCGGAACGCCCCGTCCGCCGAGCGCCATGTCCAGCGAAAGACTGCCGGTCGGAATGCCATCAATCTGGGCCTTGCACGCGCTGCCCAAGGCCATAATCGACCCTTCGCCAAACTGTTTTTCAATCTGCTGCACGGCCGTTTTCAAATGAGGGTCCCGGTCCGTGACCTCGCCTCCCCCGGCGTTGTCGGAGGACGAGGCTCCGTTCTTGCCAGTCTTAGCCGGCTTGCTTGTTTTACCTTTTTTGGCCATTGGCTTCACCGTATTCGTTGTCGCAACCATGTCTTTCTCACTCCTTTATCAGCTACCAGCAGCATTTGCACAAGCGAGGGTCCCGCCGCCGCGATCCAAAATGCATGGTCCACACGCATAGTGTACACATGGATACCATACCTTTCATGGACCGTCAACCCCTCCGGCCCGCGGTTGATATATATTTCAGGCGGTTGGATTTTTCCGGGTGGAAAGCTGCCTGACGCAAGCCGTCCTCCCGTTGGTCGGACTCGCGGCGGAGAAAGTCATCCGCGACCGGTATATTTCAGGCGGTTGGATTTTTCCGGGTGGAAAGCTGCCCGACGCAAGCCGTCCTCCCGTTGGTCGGACTCGCGGCGGAGAAAGTCATCCGCGACCGGTATATTTCAGGCGGTTGAATTTTTCCGGATGGGACGCTGCCCGACGCAGGCCGTCCTCCCGTTGGTCGGACTCGCGGCGGAGAAAGTCATCCGCGACCCGTATACAGTATCGCCGAACCACCGGACACGTTTGGTCACGCTGGCATGGTTTTCGCCAACACTTTTACGAAAACATCGTTCAGGCGGTTGGATTTGTCTGGGTGGAAAGCTGCCCGACGCAGGCCGCCCTCCCCGTGGTCGGACTCGCGGCGGACAAAGTCGTCCGCGACCGGTATATCAACGCGGCAGAGACACGGTCACCCTCGGTTGGGATCGTGGGCTCCAATTCGCACGTTCGTCATTCGGTGATTTGTTATTCAGACGTGCGTGGTGCTTCGTGCGTGGTGCGTGGCGATTCGGATTTCATGCTCTTGGCGGGGGGGCCGAAATCACGATTGGCCCTCCAGGGGGGCCCGGGCCAGAGCCTGATATCGGGGGCCTCCCCGTCCCAAATGGCTGCCAAATACAACCACCTCCTCCGCCACCACCGTCCCGGCTTGGAACTGCTCGGCGGCCGTGATCAAATCTCCCAGCGTTTCCACGCCGGCCCCTCCGCGCCGCACGCGCCCGATGGTCACATGGGGATGAAACGCCCGTTTTTCTTTCTTGTAGCCACGCTGCCACAACTGGTCTTCCACGCGTTGATGCAATTGCCGCAGCGCATCGGTTCCTTCCCGCACGCCAATCCACACCGTGCGAGGGCGAGTGTGGCTTGGAAATGCCCCGGCCCCGTGACAGTTGAACTCGAAGGGAGCGACCGTCTTGGCCGCCTCCATCACTGCTTGGCAAATGGTGGCGATATCATCATCCGTCTGTTCGCCCAGGAATTTCAACGTGATGTGCATATTCTCCGGACTCACCCATCCCACGCGCGCCGCGCTGGCCTGCAACCGTTGAATCAGGTCACCCGCCCGTTGACGCACTGAATGGGAGAGTTCCACGGCCACAAAGGTTCGTGTTTTCGTCATGAGCCATGACCCTTGAGCTGTGAGTCGTGAGTCTTGAGTCGTGAGTGTTGAGCCTGACGCGGCTCACGAATCTTTCCCGAGCATTCGTGGCTCGGGAATCCTTCCCGCGCTGGAACCACCCCGCCGCGCGAGGTTCCCGAACGAGCTTCGACAGGGCCCTTTGCCCGACCAGCTTCGCCTGGCAATCCCGGCTCCCGTTTACAGCGGTCGCGGATAACTCTCTCCGCCGCGAGTCCGACCAACGGGAGGACGGCTTGCGTCGGGCCGCTTTCCATCCGGACAAATCCAACCGCCTGAAATATACCGTCCGATCTCGGTCATCGGCGTCCCCTCCCACTGACGCTTTGCCAAGGAGCGAATTGGATCGGAACTTGGATGGGATTTCGCCTGATATCCCTCGGTGGCGGACTCGTGAAAGTCGCCATTCATCTCGTCCACGTTCACTGGCCCCGTTTTTGGATTTTGGCCCAGGTATCACGGAGGGCCACCGAGCGATTGAACACGGGGCGATTGGGCAGCGAGTCCACGGCGTCGGCGATGAAGTAGCCGAGGCGTTCGAACTGGAAATGTTCACCGGGGCGGGCCTCGCGAAGGCTGGGTTCCAAGCGGCACTGGGACAGCGTGTCCAGGGAGTTCGGATTCAGATTCACTCGCCAATCTTCTCCCTCGGGCACGTCCTCCGGACACATTTCCTTGAACAAGTGGTCAAACAGTCGAACTTCGGCGGAAAAGGCGTGCGGCACCGAGACCCAATGCAGCGTGCCTTTGACTTTGCGATTCGCGCTGCTCGTTCCACTTTTGGAAGCGGGATCGTACGTGCAGCGCACTTCAACCACCGCGCCATCGGCGTCCTTGACCACGTCAACACATTTGATGATGTACGCCGCCCGAAGTCGAACTTCGCGTCCGGGCGCCAGCCGGAAGAATTTCTTGGGGGGATCTTCGCGAAAATCGTCTTGTTCGATCCATATTTCGCGGGAGAACGGAATCTTACGCGTGCCCATGGATGGATCCTCGGGGTTATTGATCGCCTCCATCTCTTCGACGTGATCCTCGGGATAGTTTTCGATCACGAGTTTCAGGGGCCGCAGGACGGCGAGACGGCGAGGGGCGGAGCGATTGAGCGTTTCCCGCAAGCTGTTCTCGAGCACCGCCATGTCGATGGTGCTGTTGAACTTGGCGACTCCGATGGTGTCGCAGAACGCGCGAATGGACGCCGGCGTGTAGCCGCGGCGGCGCAGCCCGCACAGCGTCGGCATTCGCGGATCGTCCCACCCGTTGACATACCCCTCGCGGACCAGGGTCAGCAGTTTCCGCTTGCTCATCATGGTGTAGGTGAGATTCAAACGAGCAAACTCGATTTGCCGCGGATGGAAAATGCCCAGTTCCCGGCAATACCAATCGTAAAGCGGCCGGTGGTTTTCAAACTCGAGCGTGCAAATGGAATGCGTGATCCGCTCCACGGAATCAGACTGCCCGTGAGTGAAATCATACGTGGGATAGATGCACCATTGATCTCCCGTCCGATGATGTGACGCGTGCATGATGCGGTACATGACCGGGTCGCGCATGTTCAGATTAGGAGCCGCCATGTCGATTCTAGCGCGCAACGTGCGGGCGCCATCGGGGAATTCCCCTTGTCGCATCCGTTGAAACAAATCCAGGTTTTCCTCCACGCTTCGCTTGCGATACGGGCTGTTCCGGCCCGGCTTGGTCAGTGTCCCGCGATACTCGCGCGTCTGCTCGGCCGTCAAATCACAGACATACGCTTTACCCGCCTGGATCAATTGCAGCGCCCATTGATACAGCTGCTCGAAATAGTCCGACGCGTAAAACAGCCGATCTTCCCAGTCGAACCCCAGCCACCGTACGTCCTCCTTGATCGACTCGATATACTCGTCTTCTTCCTTGCTCGGATTGGTATCGTCGAACCGCAGATTGCACTTTCCACCGTACTTGGCGGCCAGTCCAAAATTCAAACAGATGCTCTTTGCATGACCGATGTGCAGATAGCCGTTTGGCTCGGGAGGAAACCGCAAGTGTACCCGCCCGTCGTATTTTCCAGTCCGGATATCCTCTTCGATGATCTGCTCAATAAAGTTCAGGGACTGCGCCGCCGGCGAGTTATTGGCAGGCGGGTTCCCTTTCTCATTGGTTTGGTTCTTGCTGGGATTCGAGTGACCCGGCGGGGTAGCCATCGTACAATTTCCTCCGTCAACATGAATTCCGCTAACACGTTATCCGTCCGAAGTCGGGCCGGTCTGGGCGACGAGGGTTTGAAAAGGGCCCCGTACGGCGCGCAAGCCGCCGTCCGCACCGAGTCCAACATGCCATTCCTTCGGCGAACGAGAGGAAGCATTGCCCCGCGATCATCCGTCATCTCGTCGCGCGGTTTTTGATCATAAGCGTCCGTTGGCGTTCATTGGCGGTTCTCGCCGTGGCTGCCGATCCGCGTTCGCGTCTCACCCATTTCATAGCAAAGCGAGAGCCCGATCGATACGAGCCAGCACGCGGTCGCGTCCAAGAATCGCCAACGTGTCAAACATGCCCAGCCCCACCGATTTACCGGTCACCGCGACGCGCAGGGCGTGGATTACATTCCCGATCTTGACCCCTTCTTGGTCGATGAATTGTCGCAAGCACGCTTCCGTCGCGGGCGCGTCAAACCCGTCCAAGGCTTCCAAGTGGTCCCGGAACTTCTTCAGCAATGTGGCGGCGTCCCCTTTTCGCAGCCGCTTGTTGAAAGCCTTCTCATCGTAATGCAGATGGTCGTCCTCGCGGAAGAATTCGTCATAGTCGAGGACATCTCCGGCGGTCTTGATTCGATCTCCGGCCGCCATGGCAATTCGCCCCAATAACTCATCGGTTTCCGCCGTGACCGGCTCCGACACCCATCCCGCACGGACCACATAGGGACGCAGCATGCCCACTTTTTCTTCCAACGGAAGCTGCAACATATCGCGTTGCTGAAATGCCCACAGCTTTTGTGGATCGAAGCTGGCGGCGGCCTTGTTCACGCGATCAAGCGAAAACCGTTGCACCATTTCTTCACGGGAAAATTGCTCGGTCTGGTCATCGAAAGACCACCCGAGGAGCAACAGATAGTTGAGCAACGCATGGGGCAAGTACCCCACGGTACGGTAGAAGTCCACCAACACGGGGTTGAACGTTTCGGCGCTCGTTTCATGCCCGATGAGTTCCGCGATACGCGTGCCGTGTTCAAACAGCTTTTTGAAATCTGGGTTCTTAAGGTACGTGTTGATCTTTCGCTTACTCAGTTTGTTGGGGCTGCCGGGCTCGGCCACGTACGGTAAATGGGCGTACCGAGGCAACTCATAGCCGAGGCTCCGCGCAATGAAAATCTGCCGGGGGGTGTTGGACAAATGTTCCACGGCGCGAATCACATGCGTGATTTGCAAGTCGTGGTCGTCCACGGTGCTGGCCAAATGGTACAGGCAGGACCCGTCCGCTCGCTGAATCACATGATCTTGTTCCTGGCCCCATTGGAACTCGACATCGCCCCGAACCAGATCGTGAAACCTGCAACTTCCCTCTCGCGGCATCTTCAGCCGCACGACCGCCCGCCGCCCCTCCGCTTCAAACCGCGCCGCTTGGTCATCCGTCTCCGCCATCCAAGTTCGATCGTACGTGAACGGTCGCTTGTCCGCCTCGGCGGCGGCCCGCTGCGCCTGCAGCTCCTCGCTCCGCGCATAATCCCGGTAGGCCGTCCCGCTTTCCAGCAGTGCCCTCACCGCCGCCCGGTGCCGATCCCCTCGCTGGGACTGGAAATAGGGGCCGCGTGAACCACCGACTTCCGGTCCTTCATCCCATTGGATGCCTAACCAGCGAAATCCATCGAGTATCGGCTGCAAGGCGGCTTCCACGTTCCGTTGTTGATCGGTGTCATCGATACGGAGCACGAACTGCCCCTGGTGGTGCCTGGCAAAGAGCCAATTGAAAAGCGCCGTGCGCACGCCCCCAATGTGCAAGTAACCCGTCGGGCTCGGAGCAAACCTCGTCCGTACCATCATTGTCCCTCACTTGTCTTCTCGCTCACGCCGCTGTCTTCTCGCCCACGCCGCGACGCCATGGATGGCCGCCCCCGGGGCCGCCAGACGTTCCGCCCCGAGACCTGATTCCAAATCGACCCAGCCGTTCCGCCCGTTTGCCCCGCGTGCTATTGCATCCACCAAGCCCCGGCGCCATACGTCCCCGGCAGTGACGAACCGCCGCTCCACCGGCGCGCACCCCCACGTCGGCGTCCCGATCAGCTTCGCGGCGGACTGGAGCACCGTTACCGCTTCTTATACAGACTAGAGCGCGGATGCGGGATGGGTCAAAGGGGCTTTCACGGGCCCCCGTGCCAAGGGCTCGCTCAAGAATAACCTCGCAATTCAACGTGCCTCCGAATCGTCCGGCACACTGGCTCCGCTCGCGATCCCCGTTTTTTGGAGAGGGAACGCGTCTTGCCGCTCGCTCAGTCACCCTCCGAAAAACACCGCAGTTATTCCTGAGCCGTTCGTAAAGCCGGAAAGAACACCCCGCCCCGCTTCCAAACGTTGGACCATGGAAACGTTAAACCTCAAAGTGTAAGCGTTTCGCGCCCTTCGAACGGCCCAGACGCTGGAAAAGCCCTGGTTTCAGGTCGTGTCCAGGTGGATCGAATTTGAACCCGTGACGGGTGCAGTCATGGCCGAAAAGGCGCCGAAAGCCGGGCTTTACCAGCTAGTCGAGACGCGAAGCTTACAGTTTGAGTTAAACGGTTTTTCGCGGCTCTTGGACGTGTCCGATCATGATGCTTGACGTTGCTGACGGCGCTCTTTGCGCAATCGCTTTCGCTCGGACTTGGAGAGCTTGCGCGGTTTTTCCTCCCCCGCATCGTCGTTATCCATGGCTTCGTCATCCACCTGGCGGGACGCTGATTTGGATGATCTCGCTGGCGACGGTTTCCCGGCACCCGCCGCGCCAGCAGTCCCCGACCGCTTTGGCCTCCGCGACGTACCCCCTCGAACTTCGGTGGACTCGGAAGACTCCGCGGACGCCGCCCCCTCTTGCGGCGACCGGTGTTTCCGCCGCGCCGTTCGCTTTGAGGAGTCCTTTTGACGAGACGCGTGAGCCGGATCGGCGCGAGTCACTTTGCTGCCATCTTGGGTACGAGTTCCTGAAGTGCGGGACTTGCTCGACGACGGCGAGCCCTCTTCGGATTCCCGCGGCCCAACACGCTCTTCCCGCTGTTCTCGCCGGTTCCGCCGCTTATGACGTCCGACGGGTAGCTGCCCGTGAGCGTCGCGATGGACGTGTCGAGCATAAAGCAAAATCGCCATCAGCAAGAGGATCCGCGACCCCATCACGAGACTGGAAAGCGACATCGTTTTCAGTACATTCGACTCCGTCAAAAGCCACCCCGCGCGGGCGGCGATGATCACGCCAAAACAGCCTAGCGAAGCCGTAAGCAACAAACTCGCCAGGCGACAGGCACGCATCTCGATCACCAATCGCCCGGCCACGACGGCCGCCACCACGGCCATCGATCCATGCCAAAGGAGGTGGCCATTGGTGTACTCTGATAAAGGGGCCAACCGCCACAACATCGCGAACAGCGACTCTTGTATACTGGCCACCTGGTCAATACTGGCCAGCAAGAACAAGGGAATTATCCATCGCCACATCCGGTACCGTCCCCGGTAATCATCTACCCGATGACGTCGCATCTGATAAATCAATATCCCATAGACGGCGCAAGCCAGGAGGAGGATGGACGAAAACCACGTCGCTATGCTTGCTCGCTCAGACAAGTCAATGGCGGGCAATTCGGAGATATCGAATTTCGTATACCCCAACGCGACGTATCCATAGACCGCTTCCATCCCAGCCGCGCATGAAATCAATACTCCGAGCCAAGCCAGGACGATCCACCATCGGAGGGGAACGAGGTCGCTGAGCCGACACCGCCCCACGGACAAGGCGGCATCGGTATAGCGGCGTGGCAATTCAGCGGGCGGTGAATCCGAGACCAGCTCCCTTTCGAGCCCATCCATTCCCCCCGGCTCTTCAATTAGCACGCGGCGCCGACGTTCATCCCGATAACTAGCTCGCCTAAACGCCATAATAGACACCGCCACCATAAACATACCGCGACATCAGTCTGCCTGTTAGAAAATTCGGCATGACCGGCAGCGAAACCTGAGCCGTTGCCAGCAGAGAAATCCGAATGTCTGAAATACCCCGAAATACCGGGAAAAAACTCGAATGTCGGTAACTGTTTAGCCATCTGAAGCAGAACAGCAACGTCGCCGCTCTCCGTCGCCCGTCATACGCAGCTGTTTAACCGCAAGGCCAGAGTCCGCTCGCCACGCGTTCGAATGGCCATGGATTATTCCCGCGAACGGGGGCCCGCGCGCTCCAGAGGGTCCGTTTCAAACCCTTGTCGCCCCGGCTGGACCACCTTCAGATGGCTAAAGTCATACGAATGTCCGAAACGCCCAAACCAGCAGGAATGGGGTTGCGACGCGGAAAATGCTCAACGGCCTCATCGGTGGCATGGGCGACTCTGATCTCCCTGATCCCTGATCCCTGCCCCCTGACACCTGCGTGGCCTAACCCGGTATGGTTCCGGCTCGTCCGGGTTGTGCGTTTGTCCTTGGTTATTGCATTCGTGCTTCGGGCCTCTTCGGACTCGGGTATTCTCCAGAATTCCGACTTGGTTTCTTCGTTGACCATAGTGACGCCGCGAGCTAGGGTTTCAACAGATGTATACCGGTCGCGGATGACTTTGTCCGCCGCGAGTCCGACCAACGGGCGGACGGCTTGCGTCGGGCAGCGTTCCATTCGGACAAATTCGATTGCCTGAAGTATACTTCGCCGGATCAGCGACGACACGAATGCGGTGGAGCATTTGCGGTGTGGTTTGTGATGTAACGGGGCGGATCACAAACCGTTCACGGAAGGGGGGGCAAGTCGTATCACGGTGGCCAGGCAGCGACAGCTTCCAGTGCCGTGGCCCTTGCCCGCCGGGCCGATTTGACGCCGTTTCGTAACCCGCTTCCCTCTATCAGCTCCTTTTGGGGCAATGCCATAGACGAGGCCATGCAAAGTACGCCCACGCCAAGACAATCTGGTAACACGAGCTCCGCGCGCCCGGTCCGCGCGAGTGTGACGGCTGAACTCAGTTTAACGGTGATCTCGTCATTGATCGAACATCTTGATCAGTACCTGGGCGGGGACATTGATCTCGACGCGAGCGTGCCTGGTCCGTCGCCGAAGCTCGAAACCGCCTGTCTCGACAATTTGGTCCGAGCCCGGCTGGGCTTGGCGAGCAATGTGTTCATGGCCCTTCAAGCCAGGCATGCCCCGGCGGCGTTTCACTCTCTTCGCGTCGCGTTAACGAGTTCCTCTTGGAGTCTCAATCTGAGCCTGGAGGACGAGCAGCGTAACGCACTTGAAGTAGCGGCCTTGTTGCATGATGTGGGGAAGATTGGCGTACCCGACCGCATTTTGTTAAAGCCGGGTCAGTTGAATCGCGAGGAAGCAGCCACGATCGCTCATCATCGCACCCTGGGCCAACGGATTCTGATGCACAGTAGCGCCTCCCCGGACGTGCTTTCCATTGTGAAATACACGGCGGCGTGGTGGGATGGCAGCCGTGCCGGATTTGATCGCCGGAGGGAGCATCTGCCGCTCGGCGCCCGCATGGTCTCCATTGTCGAAGCTTACGACGCCATGACAACCGACCAGGTTTACCGACCTGCCTTGTCGCATGAAGAGGCCATCGCCGAGTTATTCGCCTGTGGCGGCACGCAATTCGATCCAAAGTTGTCTGAACACTTCTGCGACCTACTTGCTTCCGATCAAGTCAAGCTAACACCGGAACTGTCCCGTCGCTGGCTTAACAGTTCGAATCCGGAACAGTCCATGGCGTTATGGACTTGGAACCATCCCGGGGCCACCGGAGAGATCACGCCCGCGGGACGCGCGGATCTGTTTCAGCGACGTTTGTTGGAGAACATGCACGACGGGGTAGTCTTCGTGGACAGCGACCTGAAAATCTTGTTGTGGAATCCGGCCGTGGAAAAGCTCACCGGCCTGGCCGCGTCAAGTGTACTCCACCAGCGTTGGTCCTGCCGCCTAATGGAGTTGTGCGACCAGCATGGACGCGCCGTGAGTGATCACGACTGCCCGATCGCGTGGGCCGTGCGTAATCACACGGACAGAATTCAGCGGGTGACCCTGGGGAATCGAACCGGAGAGGATGTAAGTATTGACCTGCACGCCGTGCCAGTCATGGGGCAGGACGGTGTCCTGCAAGGCATCACCGTGCTGTTACGCGATGCATCCCGGGAAATCACGATGGAACGGCGCATTGAAAAGTTGCATTTGAAGGCGACTCACGATCCGCTCACCAGCGTGGCCAACCGAGCGGAGTTTGACCGGGTTCACGCGAAACTCGTCAATACGCACGGGCAAAACGGATCTTCCTATTCGCTGCTGATCTGCGACATTGATCATTTCAAGCATGTCAATGACACGTATGGCCATCAGGCGGGCGACGACGTGTTGGTGAGCTTTGCGTCATTGCTGCGGCGGTTGGCGAGCCCGGATGATTTCGTGGCGCGTTACGGTGGCGAAGAGTTCGTCATGCTTTGTCCGAATTGCGACAATGATGCCATCGCGCGTCGCGCCGAGAAAATCCGTCGCGAACTGGAGGATTTGTCCCAGCGTTGTTTGGATAATCGAAAGATCACGGCCAGCTTTGGCGTTACCGAAATCCAAGCGGGCGACACACCAGAAACGATGTTGCGACGCGCGGACCGTGCTCTCCTGCAGGCCAAGGAATCCGGCCGCAATCAAGTCGTGCAACTCGGTGTCGGCATGCCGGACACTCCCCCGAAAGAACCCAAAAAACGCCACAATCTCTTTCGTCGGTGGATGCAATCATACCCCTCTGGCCATCTTCTGAAAGAGACGTTAATCACGACCGTTCCCCTGACGGTTACCATGGAGAAGCTACGCGGTTTCATCTCCGACCATCACGCGGAAGTCGCACCCACCGAGGATAACCAGCTACGACTCTATATCACCAAAGAAGCCGACAAGAGCCGGCGGGCTTCCGACCGTCCAACCCGTTTCATCTTGTCGCTGCGATTCTTCGAAACGGGGAATGAAACCGGCCACCGCTTCGATGCCAACAACACCATGATTCGCGTCTCCATCCAGCTTGCCAATACTCGCGATCGCAGACAGGACAACATCCGCGAACGCGCGCGGTTGCTGTTCGCCAGCCTCCAGGCCTATTTCATGGCCCAGCGTTTCGACGGCCCCGCCGATTTCGACGAGGAAATGCAAAGTCCCACGCTTTTCCGCCGACTCCTGGCAATGCTCCAGGTATCTGAAGGATCGAGTAACCGTTCACGGGCACGAGGCTGATATTCGTGGACGCTCGCACTTCCGTTGCACATCGTTAAGGACGGCTTGTCAAAATGCGACAATGATTGATTTTCCGATGTTAACCACCCCGAGGAATTCAGGCCCCGCGTCCTTCAATCACCGTTTTCCATTTCGGGCTGGTCAACCGCCACTTCAGCGACCACTCGAAATCCGACATGATTTAGATCATCGGTAGGGGCGCTTTTGCTGCGCAGCGATGACCGGCATCCCCACGCCGCCCCGCGCCAACTGCCGCCCCGGGTCACTCGCCCGCCTCCAGTGTCCGGGCCAGTGGGATCGTCCACCGGCGAGCTCTCGTAGTAGGCTTTACCATACCAGTCGCTACACCATTCCCAAACGTTTCCGTACATATCGTGCAACCCCCAGGGGTTTGGGTCCTTTCGCGCCACCGGGTGCGTTGACATGTCCGAGTTGGCGGCGTACCACGCATACTGCTCCAGACGTTCCTTCGGCTCCTCATCCATGCCGCCCAACTCCTCGTCGTCCAAACCCGTGTAATCCGCTTCTTCCTGGTCGGCGCTGCGTTGCTCGTCCGAGTTGCCATTAGCGTCTTCTTCCGGACCGGTCCCGGCCTCTGCCGCCGAACTCGTGTTCCCCGCTTCGTCCAAACTCGCGTTGTCACCGCTGAACCGTCCGTTACTCTCGTCCATTCGTTCCAGGCTGGGAGAACTCTCTTCACCCATGGTGGCATCGTTCTCTTCGTCGGCAAAGGTCAGGCGGTCCCCGAAGTACCATCGAGTCGTAGTGCCGGCGCGACATGCATACTCCCATTCCGCCTCGGTGGGCAAGCGATAGGCGCGTTCTTCCTTCTCTGACAGTCGCTCGCAGAACTCCACGGCATCGTTCCACGTGACCGTATTCACCGGATGCGATTCGCCGTCGAATTGGGACGGATTCCTGCTCATGATCTGGACGTACTGCTCTTGGGTCACTTCGGTGACCCCCAAGTAGAAAGGGTCCGCAATCCGCACCCGATGCTGGGGCCGTTCATCCTCGAAGGACGCCGCATCCGTGTGGGGAAAGAACTCGGCCAACTCTTCCGCCGACTCAGCACTCCCCATCATGAACTCTCCAGCCGGAATTAGCCTCAATTTCATTCCAATGCTGTTGGTGAATTCTTGGGGTGAGTCAGCTGAGGCGAGGTTAACCACCGTAAGGATTAACCCCATGACCAGAAACAGAAGCGTCTCCGGGATTCGAGCCATGATCATGAGCCTTTTGTTTGGTAGCCGTTCACGGGTGCCCCTCCACCGCCTGGATACGGGAGCCCGCATGGATGCCACGGGCTTGTCCCGTGGTGGTTCACGCTCGCCGCTACAAACCGGCCAGACATACTACTCCTGGCCGTCGGTAGCGTGGAACGTAACGGACCACGGGACCAGCCCGTGGCATTCGCACCTCGAAAAGCCTTTCCTCAATATGTGCGTGCGAACGTCCGCGGATATCGGTCTGTTGCCCGGAACGGTTACTTTGTTTGTAACGCTTGGTCTGCCCTCGCAGTGTATGAGTGAAACCCGCCTGTTCAAGCTAATCGACCCGGATTTCGGCGTCAACCGCGCCGGCGGGCGTCGCCGAGGAGCTTCAGCCGAGCCGCTCGATTAAACTCCGAATCCAATCCTTTTGTATGTAGCTCCAAATGGCCGCCGCCATCATGAGCAGAGCGGCGGTGAGCACAAGGAAGCTTCTCCAGGTAGGCGTCCACAGGTCTGGACCCGCAACCTCGGCCGAACGGTCGGACGGCCATTTCCCACCGCCACGCCGCCTTCCGTCTTCAATTGGCGTTTTTTCCTGGATGATTTGCCGCGCGCGGTACGCCCCATACAAGGTGACGGCCAGTGTGGCAACGAACCCGATGATCCGCAGAGCCCACTGAGCGATTCGCATCGAAGGGGATGGTTCCACCACCGCTTCCAGGCCGCTGCGTCCGAGGTAACCGAGATAAACATACATCAGGGTGCTGGGCACCATGGCCATCCAACTGGTGAATACGCAAGACCAAAACCGGATCGGCGTCAGCCCGTAAAAGTAGTTTTGCAGCCCGAAAGGGAATACGGGGGAAAGCCGTAGCAAAGCGACCATCTTCCAGCCTTCCTCGCCGATCGCGCGGTCAATCGCCTCGAACTTTCGATACTTGCGGGCCTGCCTGGCGACCATTGGCCGTGCCAGGTAGCGAGCCAGCAGGAACGTGACGGCCACGGCGACCGTCGACGAGATCGAAACCAAAACCGCCCCCCGTTCCAGTCCAAAAACAGCCCCCGCCACGACACTCAACGGCCACGCTGGCAATAGCACGATGGTGCTCAGCACCAACGCGGCACCGAATGCCAGCATGCCCCAACCTCCGCTTGTCTTCAACTGGCTCGCCACGGCAGCCATGGCGAGGTCCACGGGCAGCGCGCGGAGAAACAGAGCCCCGGCTGCTAGCATGATTAACACCCACGACACGTTGAAAACAATCCGGCGGCGATGAAAGAGATGCTTCATGCGATCGAGCCGTGGGGGAAATCAGGAATCGGATATGCATGGAGCCATCGAAAGCGGAATCGGGGCTCGCGGTCGCTCGTGGCCCATGACACGCACCGGTTCAACCGCCAGGCCAGAGTCCGCTCGGCCACCAGTTCGAACCGTCACGAATCCTGCCAGCGGACGGCGGCCCCACGCCACGAGGTTCCCGCGAACCTTCGGCGCATGGTTCTCCCCATGCATACGACCAAAGGGTTGCCGAAATTGGAGACCCGGCTTCCGCTTCCAAAGCTCCTTAATTCAAGTACCATGTCATCCTTCGGATTATTCAGATACGGACGCCAAAGGAAGTATATTTCAGGCGGTTGGATTTTTCCGGATGGAAAGCCACCCGACGCAAGCCGTCCTCCCGATGGTCGGACTCGCGGCGGAGAAAGTCATCCGCGACCGGTATAAATGTGATGATGGTTGCCAATGGATCTTGCTTTTTTTGGCGTTGATGAGCGCGTATCACGGTTCGTACTTCCCCCGGCGAACGAGTGTTTTCGACATCACGCTCGCTCATTTAGCGGCTGGAACTGTTCCAAGGCGTCATTGGGAGTTCCATGACCGACCCGGCGCCCTTTTTCCAGGACCACCACCCAGTCCGCCGCGCGACGCACTTCCGTCTGGGAGTGAGTGACGTACAAGGTGGGCAGGTTCCACTCGGTCACGACGCGTTCGAGATAGGCGAGGACCCTCATTTTCAGAGCGGCGTCGAGCGACGCCATCGGTTCATCCATGACCAGCAACTCAGGGCCGCTGAGGAGAGCTCTCCCCAAAGCGACTCGTTGCTTTTCCCCACCGGAGAGGTTTCGCGGATAACGTTTCAACAGTCTTCCGATTTCCAACACTTCGATCACGCGATCGAAGTTCACCTCCCGTTTCCGAGGTTTTCGGTGGCGTTGGCCATAGCGGAGATTCGCTTCCACCGTCAGGTGTGGAAACAGGAGCGCATCTTGAAACACCACGCCGATCGCGCGATCCTTGACCGACACTGAAACGCCGTGCAGCGTGTCCAGCAGCGTGCGGCCTCCCAGTCTGACGTATCCCTCCCGCGGCACCACGAAGCCGGCAATGATCGATAAAATCGTGGTCTTTCCCGAACCGGAAGGCCCGAACAAGGTCGTGAATCGGCGATCCATCTCGAACGCGACTTCGAGATGAAAATCGCCCGGAAAACCGTGTCGGCAGCGAAACTCAAGGAGACTCATCTGTTGATTTCTTTCGTTCCAACCATTCGCTGACAGCCAGCGCGCCACACGCAAGAATAATGGCCAAACCGACCAACCGCCAGGAGCGTTCCACCCCGCCCGGCTGATTGGTGAGCGTGAAGATCGCCAACGGGATGGTGCGAGTCTGTCCCTCGATGTTCCCGGCCACCATGATGGTCGCCCCAAACTCGCCCAGACTGCGGGCGAACCCGAGGACCACCCCCGCGATCAGGCCGCGGCGGGCCAGCGGCAGGCTGACCGTCCAGAAGGTTCGCAACCGTCCCGCCCCCAGGCTCTGAGCGGCCAATTCCAGCCGGCGGTCGATTCCCTGGAAGGTGAGCCGGATGGCCCGAACCATGAGAGGAAAGCTGACCACGACGGCCGCCAACACCGCGCCCCACCAGGTGAACACGATTCTGAAACCAAGCCAGTTCGCCAAGAACGCTCCCACCGGACCTCTGGGGCTGAAACAGACCAACAGCAGATAACCGACCACCACGGGCGGCAAGACGAGCGGTAGATTAACCACCACCTCGAGCAACCATCTGCCCCGGAACCCTCCCCGGGCCAGCACGTACCCGATCACCACGGCAAAGGGAAGCCCCATGACCGCGGCGCAGGTTGCCACCTGAAAGCTCAGCCAGAGAGCGTTCAACTCTTCCGCGGTCAGGACACATCCGAAAAGAGACACGGCTAAAGCTCGAGGGCATGGGGAACGGGGCTCGCCGGCTTTGTATCGGAGCCGGTCCCCGCCAGAACGGCGAAGCCAAACTTCTCGAAAATCCGCGAGGCTTCCGGGGAAAGCAGGTAGTCATGGAACGCTTGGACAGACTCGTTGCCCGCGGGACGCTTTAGCAAGAGCACCGGATAACGCACCGGTCCGGTCAGCCCGGATGGGATCTCGATGGCAACCTTGACTTTGTTGCTGACCACGGCATCCGTGACATAGACGATGCCAGCCTCGGCAGCCCCCGTCTCCACATAGGTCAAGGCACGGCGAACGTCCTTTGCCGCGGCAACTTTGCCTTTCAGTTTCCCCCAAAGCCCCAACTCAATCAAGGCTTGCTTGGCATATTTCCCGGCGGGCACGGCGTCGGGATCGCCCAACGCCAGATACTCGACCTTGTCACCAAGCAAGTTTTCGGGCCCTTCCAGCCGCAAATCCGAGTCGATGGGGACGATGATCACCAACCGGTTTCCGAGCAGGTCTCGCCGCTTCGCCACCGCCACCTCGTTTTCCACGAAATCGGCCCAATCCATGTTGGCCGAAAGGAAAACGTCCGCCTCCGCCCCATTGGCGATCTGCTGAGCCAAAGTGGACGAAGCCGCGTAACTCGTTTGAACTTGGATGCCCGTTTTGTCGACGAACGCCATCTTGACCGCATCCATCGCGTTGGTCGTGCTGGCCGCGGCAAAAACCGTAACAACCGCTTGATCCGCCGCCGTGCTCCTCGCCGAATTGGCTTGATCGGACAAATCGGGTTTACAGCCGATGGTTACCACGACCATGGCAAGCGGAAGAAGGCGTTTTCCGGCCCGAAACACGTTCATTCGCACCTTCCCCCGCGCTTTCCCGAACATCCCCGTCGCACCCGTTCAATCGCCCTGACGAAAAGACGCGTGTCCCGTCGATTGGTTGTTCCCCATGACACCGGCATTTCCGCCTCGCCTTGCACACACCCAGCTTCCATGCTACGTGGCGCTCCGTCGCTGATCAAGGCCTCGCGCCGTCCCCGTCCCCGGAGGCCCGCTGATGCTCGGCCCGTCAGGGCGAATAGATTTCAGGCGGTTGGATGTTTCCGGGTGGAACGCTGCCCGACGCAAGCCGTCCTCCCGTTGGTCGGACTCGCGGCGGAGAACGTCATTCGCGACCGGTATATTTCAGGCGGTTGGATGTTTCCGGGTGGAACGCTGCCCGACGCAAGCCGTCCTCCCGTTGGTCGGACTCGCGGCGGAGAACGTCATCCGCGACCGGTATAGTAATGGTGGCATTGCTTCATGCGCCGATCGTTTCGGTGTTTTGCACATGGCGAGTGGGCGGTGGAACGGATCATGCGAGGACGCGATGGCACCCCCCGCCGGCCGCGAGCTCGGCTGGCGGCGAGGCAAGCGGAAACCGGGGAATCAGCCAAGGAACCTCCTCCCGACATGCCGGTGTGCGCCTCAAATGGGCCCGGGGCCTTGCCTCCCGGACGCCAGCCCGGTGAAAAAGTGCGTGGAGGGCAGGGTGAATCTATTGCTCAATGATGCTAAACTGGTTGCAGACACATTGAACTACCGACACGAGTGTCGTGAGCGCTGTCGACGTTATGACAGCGCGGTTGGGCTGCGAAATGAGCTCCGCCTCTCTGTTAGATCGGTACTACCTGATTTCTTGGAGTGTTATCCATGAGCGACAAAGTTACGCCTACTCGACGAAACTTCCTCAAGGCATCGGCTGCCACGGTCGCGGGCACGGCTCTCGCGGGGTCCGTCTCGCGCACGGCCCACGCGGCGGGCAGTGATGAGATTAAGTTTTGCCTCATCGGGTGTGGTGGCCGTGGTACCGGCGCCGCCGCCCAAATCATGAACACCAAGGGCAACGTCAAGTTGGTGGCCGTGGCCGACGTCTTTGAGAATAAGGCCAAGGGAGCCGTCGACCGCCTCTCCAAGATGCACCCAGAGAAAGTGGCCGTCACCCCCGATTGCACGTTCTCCGGCTTGGACGCATATAGGAAAGCGATCGACAGCGGCTGCGATCTGGCCGTCATCGCAACCCCGCCCGGCTTTCGGCCGGCCCAGTTTGAGTACGCCGTGGCTCAAAACAAACACGTGTTCATGGAAAAACCGGTCGCGACCGACGCCCCTGGCATCAACCGCGTGCTGGCAGCCGTGGAAGAGTCCAAAAAGAAAGACCTCATGGTAGGGGTTGGGTTGCAGCGCCGGCATGAGACCAGATATACGGAAACCGTCCAGCGCATCCACGATGGGGCCATCGGCGAACTCGTGCTGACCCGCGTCTATTGGAATGGCGGCGGCATCTGGTATCGTAACCGCTCGGATGATCAAACCGAAATGGAATTCCAGTGCAACAACTGGTATCACTTCATCTGGCTCTCCGGCGATCAGATCTGCGAGCAACACATTCATAACCTCGACGTGGGCTGCTGGGCCAAAGGGGCCTATCCAATTGAGGCCAACGGGATGGGGGGCGGTGAGCGACGTCTTGATGGCGATCGCACGAAGTCCCAGATCTTCGATCACACGTTTTGTGAGTTCGTATTCCCCGACGGAACTCGGATGTACAGCCAGGGCCGTCATCTGAGCAACTCGTGGACCCACGTCGGCGAAGCCGTGCACGGTACCAAAGGGATTGCCACGCCGAGCGGCACAATCGAGGCTGACGGCAAAGATGTTTGGAAAACAAGCGGAAAGGGCGGTGGTCACCAGCAAGAACAACATGACCTGATCGAAGCCCTGATGCGAGGCGACATCTATAATGAGGGTGAATTTGGTGCCAAGAGCACGTTCACCGCAATTCTGGGCCGCGAAGCGTGCTACTCGGGCAAGGTCGTAAAATGGGACGATCTGCTGAAAAATGGACGATCGTACGCCCCCGATATCGACAAGTACACGCTGCAGTCCGCGCCGCCGGAGTCGGCCCGAAAGGGTGACGACGGTACGTACTACGCGCCGCTGCCCGGCGAGCACAACCCCTACGCGTCCTAGCTCCACCAGGACGCTGAAAGCTCCATGCGGGGTCCGGAAATAAACATTTCCGGACCCCCAACAGGGGGTCGATCCTGCAACAGATCCCTGGCATGAGCCGATCAAGAACTGGTCGCTGAGCGGGGGCGGTCTGTTGTCCCGGTTTGTTCCGCGAGCAGCCCGATTGAAAGATAGCCCCCCACGGGCTTGGACCGATGGATCGAGCTTCTCCTGGGCCCACGCGGTAACGGCCCGCGAATCCCAGACCCAAGCAACAACGATGGGATAAGTAAAGCCTCCACGAGTCATCGAATTTTCACCTCGCCATTCCAAGCCCCTTTTTCGACGCGGAGGCATGGCAACGGGGGCACGTGGTGCCAGTGGTGATAGAACAGCCCGCCCGGGGCGTTCGTACCACCAGAGGTGGCGTGGTCCATTGGAAGCCCGTGCGATCGTGTGGTGGAGTATCTCAACTTGATTTTTTTACGCTTGATTACCGTGGTTAGCGTCCTATTGGTGGGGCCTGGCGGACTTTTGCGGGCCGCGTCCAATCCGTCTGCTGATGCGCGAATCACGAAGGTAAGAGTGGGGGTATCCGGAGCGTACAAGCTGGGTCACTGGATACCGGTGTGGCTGACCATCCGGGGGGGCGAGGACGGGTTTTCAGGCGCGGTTGAACTGAGCACGGTGGACAGCGACAACGTGAATGCCCGGTTTATGGCCTCATCGGATCCCCCATTGGAGGTTAAGCCAGGCGAACAATGGAGTGGGTGGCGTTATCTGAAAGCAGGGCGTTTGGCGGGCCCGATTCGGGTCCAGCTTCGCGGGGAAGCCGGATCGATTGTGGCAAGCCGGATGGTCGAGAACGTGTCGCCTCATCCATCGACCTGGCAATGGGTGATCACCACGGGCGCGGATGTTGGCGTGGATGATGCGAAGGCGTTCTTGGCTCGAATGACGGACCAACCCGTGGTGGCGACCTTGCTGACCGATCCCGGAGGGTTTCCCGACGATTGGATTGGCTACGAGGGGGTCAACGTGATCGTGGTTCCGACGGGGACGGAGAGCGTCCTGGAGGCGCTGGAGGCGCGGCAGTTCGCGGCGCTGATGCGCTGGCTGCGACTAGGGGGGCGTTTGGTTATGTCAGGGGGGCGGCGAGCCGAAACGTTGTTTGCTCCGAACCATCGGTTCCATGCCATTCGACCGGGTCGGATTGTGGAATTGGACCCATACTGGAAGGCCTCGGGGCTGGAGAACTTCGCGCAGGCGGCGGAGCCAATCCGCCTGAGTGAAGAGTCTCGGCTGGCCGTCTTTTCGGATCTTCGAGGGCGCGCGCTCTGCTTTGAAGGAGCGGGAGGGCCTCACGACAGGCCCATGATCGTGCAGTATCCAATCGGGTTCGGAACGGTCACGTACGTGGCCGTGGACTTGGAGCTTCCGCCAATCCGGGACTGGCCAGCTCGGCCGCGGCTGCTGGCCCGACTGTTGCGCGGCGGTGGGGAGGACGAGGATTCGGGGGGCGGCGACGACGGCGGGGGGCAGGTTACGCACCTGGGATTCGAGGATCTCACGGGACAGTTACGGGCGGCCATGGACCAGTTTCCGGGCGTGACGCTGGTCCAGTTTTCGTGGATTGCCGCGATCATTGCCGTTTACATCGTGTTGGCCGGGCCCATTGATTTCTTCGGACTTCGCCGCCTCGGTCGCCCCTTGTGGACCTGGATCACGTTTCCGTTGGTTGTACTGCTGTTTTGCGGATTGGCCATTTGGCTTTCCCATTCGTGGAAGGGATCTCGAGCGCAGTTGAACCAGGTTGACATTGTCGATATTGATCTGGACGATCAGTTGGTTCGGGGCACCACTTGGACCAACCTTTACAGTCCGCGTTCCACGAAGCTGGATATCGCGGTGAAGCCGGTGGTGAGCTGGCCGCGGCCGGAATCGCCGGCTGACATGGAGCGTGAGCCTCGGGTTTTGTTGTCGTGGCAAGGCCTGCCGGGGCGCGGCTTGGGCGGCATGAACGCGTCGGCGACGGTGGGCATGCCGCGTGATGAGTACGTGGTGCGCTATCCCTTGTTCTCGGCAAGGGCGGGGAAGGGGGGCGGGATCGAAGGGTTGGGGATTTACCCCGCGTCAACAAAGGGGTTGCTGGCCCGTTGGGCGTCGGCGGCGGATATCGACTCCAACACCCGGCTCACGACCGATCAATTCGATTTGCTCGAGGGCGTGGTGACCAACCCGTTGGACGTTGAGCTAACTCGTTGCTCGGTCTATTACCAGAATTGGGCGTATCCTTTGCCGGGGCCATTGGCCCCGGGGGAAACCGTGCGGATCCGGAATGCTCAACCGCTCGATTTAAGGTGGAAATTGACCGGTCGCAGCGTGGAGGGCATGGGGGAAAAGCGGTCGCCGTGGCGGGGTGACAATCTCTCGGAGGTGGACCGGCTTTTGAGCCTTCTGATGTTTCACGGCGCCGCTGGCGGGCGGGTGTATACCGGCCTGACGCATCGCTACCAGTCATTCGTGGACCTGAGCCGCCACTTGCGTAACGGGCGCGCGATTCTGGTGGGGCGAGGAAAGCAGCCGGCGAGTCGTTTGACGGCGAACCGATCGGGGCGGGACGAGCCGACTTCGGTGATGGACCGTGACGCGCGGCGGCATTGGACCTATTACCGAATCATGATACCCGTCCATTCGGCCGCCGCTCCAGCGGACCGAGTGACGGCGAGTTCGAACCCGGCGAGGTTCACTGGAAGAGGAAAGTAGCACACGTGATTCAGACGCACGATTTAACGAAGAAGTACGGTGATCTCTTCGCCATCCAATCGATCGACTTGAAGCTGGACGAGGGAGACTTGTTTGGCTTTATTGGCCCCAATGGCGCGGGCAAGACCACGACCATGCGGATCATCGCCACGCTGTTGAATCCGACCTGGGGCGAGGCGTACGTCTGTGGCAATTCGATTTACACTCAACCCAAGGAAATTCGTCGCCTGGTCGGCTACATGCCTGATTTCTTTGGCGTGTACGATGACATGACCGTGATCGAGTATCTTGAGTTCTTCGCGGCGGCGTACCGGATTAAAGGTCCAGAACGTCGCAGGGTGTGTAATGAGCGGCTCGAGATCGTCGACCTTGACTTTAAGCGGGATGCCTACGCCAACACGCTTTCGCGTGGCCAGACTCAGCGGTTGGGCCTGGCCCGTGTCTTGCTGCACGACCCTCAGGTCCTGCTGCTTGATGAACCGCTCAGCGGTCTTGACCCGCGCGCCCGGATCGAAATGCGCAACCTGATGCGGCGTTTGGGCCAGATGGGCAAGACCATCATCGTCTCCAGCCACATCCTCCCGGAATTGGCCGACATCTGCAACAAGATCGGCATCATTGATAAAGGTGTCATGATACACAACGCGGAGGTCTCCGAGGTGCTCCGCGAAGTCCGAGAGAATGTCTTGTTGCATGTTCGCGTCTTGGAGGACACGGAGGGCGCTGCCCGGCTGTTGGAAGGACATCAGCTGGTTGAACGCGTGCAACTGGATCACCACAGAATCACCGTGACCCTGAAAAAGGAAGTGGACGACTACAGTGATTTATCGACCGTGCTGGTCACGGAAGGATACAAACTGAAGTCGTTTAGCGAAGAAGAAGTCGACTTGGAATCGGCGTTCATGGCCCTGACCAAGGGGATGGGCGCGAAAACCTGACATCCGTCGAATTATACTGGTCGCGGATGACTTTCTCCGCCGCGAGTCCGACCAACGGGAGGACGGCTTGCGTCGGGCAGCTTTCGACCCGGAAAAATCCAACCGCCTGAAATATACGGAGGCTGCTGTTGTGAGGGCTTCACGATTCTCGCTGTGCATGGCGCTTGTCGCCGCCCTGCCGTTGCATCAGCCGCGCATCGCGGTTGCCCAAACCTCAAGGGAACCAGCAGGCGACAACAAGGCCGATCGCTTTCCCCTTCACCGACGGACTGTCGAAAGCGGGGACCAGCGGGCTGTAAAGGCGGCACGCGAGAAAATGGTCCAAACTGTTGTCATTCAGGGGGGCATCAAGAATCAACGCGTGATCAAGGCGATGGCGGACACGCCGCGGCATGAATTCGTGCCGCGGGCGCGCCGGGCACTGGCCTACGAGGACATGGCGCTGCCGATCAGCGAGCGGCAGACCATTTCGTCGCCGTTCATCGTCGCCTTCATGACGGAAACCATTGATCCTCAACCCGCGGATCGTGTTTTGGAGATTGGAACCGGCAGTGGATATCAGGCGGCGGTTCTGAGCCCCCTGGTTCGGGATGTTTATACGATCGAAATCGTCGAGTCCTTGGCG